>CACHMU010000013.1 GCA_902581045.1 uncultured Fidelibacterota bacterium
AAGGTTATGTTAAAAACCAACCTAATGATACAGTTATTGATTTAAAAGATAAAACGGTTATGCCAGGATGGATTGATATGCATGTGCATCTTGATGGCGAGTCAAACCCTCAGTCATATGGTGAAGATTTTTATATGAACCCTGAAGATAGAGCCTACAGGACAATTCCATGGGTAGAAAAAACACTTATGGCTGGTTTCACTACAGTAAGAGATTTAGGTGGAGAAGTAATTCTTTCTACACGAAATGCTATTAACAATGGATATATTAAAGGTCCTAGGATTTTTGCTGCTGGAATATCTTTAGGTACAACGGGTGGCCATGCAGATCGAACCAGCGGATTAAACCGTGAGCTTAGAGGTGACCCTGGTCCTTATGAAGGAGTTGTCAATGGAGTTGAAGATGCTAGAAAAGCTGTAAGGCAACGCTATAAGGATGGCTCAGATCTTGTTAAAATAACTGCTACTGGTGGAGTCCTAAGTGTAGCAAAAAATGGTTTAAATCCTCAGTTCACAGAAGAAGAAATTCGTGAAATAGTTGAAACAGCAAAAGATTATGAAATGTATGTAGCTGCACATGCACATGGAATTGAAGGTATGCAACGGGCAATTCGTGCAGGCGTAAGAACCATAGATCATGGTACACTTATGGATAAAAAAACAGCACAACTAATGAAAAAATATGGAACATATTATGTTCCAACAATTAGTGCAGGAGAGTTTGTTTATGAAAAAGCACAAAAACCAGGATACTTCCCTGAGATCATTCGACCCAAAGCACTTGAAATAGGACCTATAATTAAAAAAACAGTGTCTATGGCTTATAAAGAAGGTGTTAAAATTGCATTCGGTACAGATACTGGTGTATCTCCTCATGGTGACAATGCACACGAATTTGAATTCATGGTTGAAGCAGGCATGAAACCAATAGATGCGCTTATTTCAGCAAATTCTGTTGCTGCAGAGGCATTGGGAGTAGATGATATCGGTCAAATAAAAGACGGGATGAAAGCAGACATTATTTCAGTTCCTGGAGATCCAACAAAAGATATTTCATTAGTAATGAAAGTTGATTTTGTAATGAAAGATGGAATCGTATATAAAAATGATTAACTGATTATGGTAGAAATCGTTCTCAATCTAATACTGAAAGACTTAAAGAAATTATAGCAACTGCAATTTTTGTAGAATAGTTCTTCAACACTACATCTATACTTATCTAAGTGAATAAATTAGAATTCAAACCAATGTTTTCTCCAAAAGAAATGATCCATAAAGGTATATTTGGTGGAACCTATTTTAGTAAACTGATAAAAATAAGTGATTTTCCAAAAGAGTGGTTTGATGGTTTAGACGAAAAATATTATTTGTCAAAAAAGTACCAAAAAAAACTAAATTTTTTTAAGATAAAATCTGGTCTATCTCAAAAAGAATGGGAAGAAAAAGGCTGGATACATAAAGATGATCCCAGAGGCTGGTTCGAATGGTATTGTAAGTATTTCTTAGGTCGAAGACATGTAGATGACGAACGACAAATAAATAGATGGTTAGCCTTTTGTGGTCCAAAGGGTAGATGGAGAAATACAATATATAGAAAAATTTATAATGAGGGTTGTCCGATTGAGCTTAGTTGGGATATAAGTAAAAGAATACAACAATCCTTACTTCATTGGTCTTATATGGTTAATAAAAAAGATTATAAGATGTGGGCTAAAAATCAATCCCTTCAACTACCATAGGAACATTTAATTTTGCCTTGAATGAAAACCTTTACCTGGTATTTCAACACCTTTAACATTTCCCATAACATCTAATTCAAAAGTAATGATTGTTTTTCCAAGACGAGCTTGATCCCAGGAAACTTCAAAAGAGTCATGATGCCAATGGGTTGAATTTCCTTCAAACTGCCTATGTCCTTCTATCCTCAATGACTTACCGCGTAATTTTACTGATACTTCTCCATACATTGGATTAGAATAAATACCAGTATACTCCTTTAAAGGCAATGAAGGTTCTGAATTAAAATCGCGAGCCTGCATGACTTCTTCTAATGCTTTTTCCGTAATGCTATCAGCTTGATTTATTAATTTTAGAAAATGTGCACTCCAATCAGTTTCATGATCAATCAGAGCAAATTCTTCTACAATGTAGTACCTACTCGCCTCAGGCATCAAATTTCGTTGGTTTGACAAAAATACAATCCCTAATTCAAGTTCAGGTACTAAAGAAATTTGAGCATGCATCCCATCTATATTGCCACCATGCTCAATCATCTTATATCCATTAAAATCACTTACAAACCATCCTAAACCATATGTCAAAAACTGTACAGGAGGATAATAGCTACCCAGCCTCCCTTCTTTTCTCATGATTTGTTGCGGCATAAATAATTCATTTATTGTTTCAGATTTCAGTACTTGCTTTCCATTAAATGACCCTTCATTTAATAACATCATCGCCCAATTTGCCATATCAGACACACTAGAATTAATTGAACCTGCTGGGCCAACATTATCAATATTTCTCCAAGGTATTTCTTTTAATTCGCCATCAATCTCTTGGTGTGGTGTTGCCACATTTTTAAATCTTTTAAGATCCGACAGAACTGATGATGTTCTTTTCATCCTCAGAGGTTTAAAAAATATTTCTTGTATATAATCATCCCAAGATTTGCCAGTAACTCTTGGAATAATTTCACCTGCGGTTAAATACATAATATTTTGATATCCAAATCCTGCCCTAAAACTATATGTTGGTTCCAAATGTCGAACGCGCTCAATTATTTCTTGTCTAGAAAAATCAGTAGCATACCATAATAAGTCGCCACGAGGCAGACCACTTCTGTGAGTTAGAAGATCTCGTATTGTGAACATATTTGTTATCGAGGGGTCATGTAATTCAAATTCAGGTATATGATCGATTACTCTGTCGTCCCAATCAATTTTTCCAGATTCAACTAATTTACCTAATGCTGCAGCTGTAAAAGCTTTTGTAGTAGATCCTATAGCATAAATGCTATTTTCATCAACTGGATTTTTTTTTGATAATGATTGAACTCCATAACCTTTTGCAAAAATGATTTTATTATCTTTCACTATCGCTACTGAAACTCCAGGAACTTCGAATTTCTTTTGAGTTTCACCGAGAAAAGTATCTATTCTATCAACTATCTCTTGCTGAGATAGCCCTAAGGTAATTGATAAGCTAATTATTAAATATTTTATCATTTTAATCTTTCCAAATTTTTGCCAAAACCCTTTTAAAGTTTTGACCTAAAATTCCTCTGATTTCACGATTAGAGTACTTACGTCTGACCAGTCCAGCTGTCAGATCAAACATACGTTTAGGGTGATCTATACCCTCAATATCTATTTTTTCTCTAAAAGCATAACTGCCTTTGTACATAGCCTTAAGCGCATCATATTGTTTCTTTGGCATCGCGTCATATCCATACAGATCGATGTCACTCCCTACACCTAAATGCTCAGAGCCAACTAAATCTCTTACATAGTCATATTGATCCAATAGATGCTCAATGGTGGTTGGCTCAGATGCTTTAACAAAATTTCGAACATTAGTAATCCCCACTACAGAGCCAACTTTAGCCATTTTAATAATTGCTTCATCTGTTTTACACCGAGGATGACTAGGATTTAGTGACCTTACATTAGAATGGGTAATCAATACAGGTTTTTTTGAAATATCAAAAGCATCAAGTGTCGTTTGGTCACCACAATGCGACACATCTATAGCCATTCCTACTTCATTCATTCTTTTTATAATAGATTCACCAAAGTCACTGATTCCACCATCCATTCTTTCAGTTGCACCATTTCCAATCATGTTCCTTGAATTATAAGTTAATTGCGAAACGCGCTGACCTAGGTCATAAAATAAATTGACATCATCAGGTGAAATAAAATGATCAGCATTTTGGACACCGATCATTACACCTGTTTTCCCATTTTTCATTACTTCTTGCATATCTTTTACCGAGTCAATACGCATAAAGACATCTGGACGATTTGCAATAATACCATTAAGGTTACCAACATAATTCAACACATTTATTTTAGCTTCTGTTTGGTTTTTTCCACCCACACCATAAGCATTATGAAATACATTGATTCCTGAAGATTTAAATACTTTTATATCACTGCTTGATATGCCTTCTCCATCGGGACCCCATTTCTTTCGAGTCTCTCCATTAAGAGTTAATAAACCCAACATATCAATAACTAGGTTTTCAGTAACAAGATCGATTACTTGTACTGAATAACGATCTGTAGATGAAGCAAATAATTGAAATGATCCTTTATTAATAGCTGGAAATCCAAAACTTAATGCAGCAACCTTACTAATAGTCTTTAATGCTGATCGTCTATTTACAATTTTTTTCATAATCGTGTTCCTCCTAGGTGAAAGTTAAATAAAATTTACAAAAATTGTATGACCAACTAATTTGTCTCCCGTAAATTATTTTGCGAATGGGGGCACAAAAATATACATCTAATAAAATTACATTTAGCCAAAACAAATTGAGATATATACTTAACCTTTTGATAAATAAATAATGTTTTTCATAATATTCTTAACAGTTTTAGGGTTTATGCATGGTTATGTAGGCTGGCGTATATTTACCGATTTAAATATTAACTCTAGATATAAAATTTTAACTATTGTTTTAATAGCTATCTTCACCCTCTTACCAGTATTACCAATTGCTTTTAGATATATTGGATATGAATCTAGCTTATTAGATATCTTATCTTTAATAGGATATACTGGATTGGGATTCTTTTTTCTTAGTTTTTTACTTTTTATTTCAAGGGATTTAGTATTTAAAGTTTTGTCCTTAATATCATCTTTTTTGCCACCTAATACCAAAAAACAAGTAACTATTGATTTAGAGAAAAGACAATTTCTTCAGAAATCACTTAGTATTGGAATTTTAACTTTAGTTGGCCCTACCACCTCTTATGGGTTTTACTCAGCAAGAAAAGGTCCATCTATTATTAACCAAACCATTTATTTGAATGATCTGCCTGACTCATTTGAAAATTTTACTATTGCACAAATATCTGATCTTCATGTAGGGCCAACAATAAAGAAACCATATGTAGAAAAAGTTCTAAATCAAATTTCAATAATTAATCCAGATCTTATTGCAATAACTGGAGATCTTGTTGATGGTTCTATTGATTATTTGAAAAAAGATTTAGAACCATTATCTGAAATGATTGCTAAATATGGAACATACTTTGTAACAGGGAATCACGAATACTACTCAGGTGCTGAAAAATGGTTAGAAGAAACTGATCGAATGGGTTTTACAAACCTAGTAAATGAACATAACCTAATTTCAATTAACAATGAAACTATTGCTTTAGCGGGTGTTACAGATTTTAGAGCTCACCAAATCATTCCTAGTCATAAAACAAATCCAAAAAATGCACTTAGAGGTAGTGTAGATGAAAAAGTTAAGATTTTATTAGCACATCAACCTTCAAGTATTTTTAAGGCAAATGAAGCAGGTTATGATTTTCAAATTTCAGGACATACTCATGGTGGACAATTTTGGCCATTTACCTACCCTACAAAAAAAGCAAATCCTTATTTATCAGGCTTACACGACCACAATGGAACTCAAATCTATGTTAATAGTGGAACTGGATATTGGGGCCCACCACTCCGCATAGGGGTACCTTCTGAAATAACTCTATTTAAATTAAAGAAAAAGGCCTCTTGATATAATAAAGTAAAAACTTATTTACTTAAACCACTTCAAAATTTCTTTTGATGTTTCGCTTGTTGGTGGTGAGTGCGCTGATTTATAAGTAATCATTTTTTTCATGGGCTCTTTTAATGATAAAAGATCATACATTGGTTTTTGGGAAGTTTCGAATGGAAAATATTGATCATAAATTCCATTAAGCATCAAAACAGGCTTGTTAACCCTTGATAAAAAAGTTAATGGGTTAGCTTCGGGTCTTGTTTTTCTAACACCAAGTCCTGCAACTTGCCAGACAGCTTTTTTAATACGATCTTCATTTGCTAAAAACAATGGACCAAGCATACCTCCCCAGCTAATTCCATAATAATATATCTCATTTGAAAGTTCATCTTGCTCTTCCACATAATCAATCGCACGAGAATAATCTTTTACCATCATTATCATTTGATCAGCATAAATTTTTGAATCATTTTCTACATAATTTGGAAATTCTGGATATCCTCTCTCATAAGTACCCATATAAATGGGAAATACAAATGCGTAGCCTGATCTCATTAAAAAACCAAAAAAGTTAGCTGTTAAATTCCGACTATTTCTTGTGGTAATGCTATTCGATCCAGGCACATAAACAATTGTTTTAAATGGTGGCGATTCATTCTTTGGGATAAAGATATTAAGCGGTAATCTTTCTTGACCGTAAGCAGCATCTATTTCAACAACTTTCTTATACCATACTTCATTAATATCAATCTTATCTTTTATAACTTTTGTATTTAGTGGCATTTTATCATATTTAAACATTCCACTATATATATTAAAAATCTCGTCTGATATTGGTTTGTATGAATAAAAGTCTCTTGTAAAAGATTGAATAAGTGTATCTGCTGAAACAAGATTCGTTTCTTCATCAGGTATAATCACGCATCTAAATCCATTTGTTTTGTATCTATTAATCGGGTGTTGAGCATAATTATCGGTAAAAAAATATGTTTCATCATCATATCCACCTCCCATCATTGATCTATAGCCATTTTTATGAGGATTTGTACCCCATTCACGTGCATTTCCGGCCATATCAAAACATCCATAATAACTTAAAACATTATACTTACCTACCTCGCTTGGTGCTCCATCAAAATTACTTCTTGGACATATCGCACTAGACTCCCCCCATCTCATTGCAGCCCTATACCAATGATAAATTGTTGGTATTTTTTTACCACTCCATTTTGCATAGGCTCTTGCCTCATACCAACTAACACCTGTAACGGGAAAATTTTCTTGATTTGATTGATAGGTACCATTTATCCATGTTGAAGGACCATTAAGACCAGACTGGTCGATAAATATATTCATCGCATCTTCCCAAATAATGCTTTTGCCATCTTCTCCAACAACTTCATCCCAATAAATTTGATTTTTATAACCACCAGCATTAATAAAATTTTGATAATCAGCATTAGTTACTTCATATTTATCTATCCAATATGGTTTTAAATCAACAGCATTTAGATCCCCTAATTCAGAAACAAATAATTTAGTATAACCGCCAGGAACATAGATCATATTAGGCTTAGCTTCAGATAAAGGAATTAATTCAAAAGAATTCAATTCGTTTCTTAAGCTAATACCTTTGATTATACCAGCAGTGGTAAGTGATGTATAATCTGCATAACCATCTTTTGTTATTTTAAAATTTATATATCCGCGTGCAGTACTATTTATGCCAGGTATTCTAGCTGATAATGGAGTCTCACCAATATACTTCCAATCGTCGGAATCTAAATCTTTGAAAAAAACATTTGCCCCCGATGGATTTGATCGAATATCTATTTCAAGTGAAGATTCGTTTAACTTTTTAAGTACCAATGAATCATTAGGTAGTTTTTTATAGTAGCTTTCAGCAATATTAAATGCATTTAAATAATCTTCACTTGCAATAAAATCATCGATTTTTTTAAACCCAGTTGAATAAGCTTCCTGCCTTATATCGCTAAGGTTGGATTCTCGAAAAAGAAATATATTTGAAATTGAGAGAATAAAGATAAGCAGTATAGCTGCTACACTTAATAAAGATTTCTTACCTTTATTACTCGATTTTTCTGCTTGGCTTAAGAAGGGTAAATAAGAATAAACCAGTATACCAATAAATCCAATTGCAATCGCAAATAACAAATAATTTATTATTGATACAGGTAAATCAAATCTATCAATGCAAATGTCAACAATTTGAAGCAATCCAAATGAAGCTCCAAAATAACTTGCTATTAATTTTGTTTGATTAGTTTTATCCTGCATTTAATTATGATATGATTTTTAACGACTAAAAAGATTACACAAATTTTCTAATTAATAGATAGTCAAATAAAAATAATAGTAATTTTAAAATATTTATTTTTATACTAGTATAAATAATTGAAAAAAATCATGAGGAGCTAATTATGAGACGTTTAAAACTTTTTTTATTATATACTTTTATTTTATCTATTGTATTTGGACAAGATAAGAAAAGTGAGAATTTTCTAACAAAATTAAACTTGGGTGCATTTAAGCTACGCTCTGTTGGACCAGCTCTTACATCTGGTCGTGTTTCTGATTTTGCTGTACATCCAGATAAGCGTCATGAATATTATGTAGCTACATCATCAGGTGGTGTATGGAAAACCATTAATGGTGGTGCAAATTATACACCGATATTTGATCAACAAGGATCATATTCAATTGGATGTATCACTATGGATCCAAATAATCCATATGTCATATGGGTTGGAACTGGTGAAAATAATAATCAACGAAGTGTTGGTTATGGAGATGGAATCTATCTCTCTAAAGATGGTGGAAAAACATGGAAACATATGGGTTTAAAAAACTCAGAGCACATTGCAAAAATAATTGTTGATCCACGTAATTCTAACATTGTCTACGTTGCTGCAATAGGACCTTTGTGGAGTGAAGGTGGTGACCGAGGATTATACAAATCAATGGATGGCGGAAAAACTTGGGAAAGTAAAATTAAGGTTGATGAACATACTGGCGTTACAGATCTAATAATGGATCCAAATAATCCAGATGTTTTATATGCAGCAACCTACCAACGACGTCGACATGTTTTTACTTGGATGAGTGGTGGTCCAGGTTCCGGATTATATAAGAGTACAGACAGTGGAGAAAGTTGGGAACAACTTAAAACAGGATTACCTTCTTCCATCATTGGAAGAATTGGACTGGCAATGTCTCCAGCAGATTCAGATATAGTTTATGCAATTGTAGAAGCAATGGATGGACAACAAGGTTTTTACCGTACTTCGAACCGTGGGGGAAGTTGGAAAAAGATGAGCAATTATGTAACTAGTGGAAATTATTACCAAGAGATTGTTGTTGATCCAAAAGATGTTAATACTGTCTATTCCCTAAGTACTTACAATATGGTAACTCGTGATGGTGGTAAAACTTTTAGTCGCTTAGGCGAAAAGAATAAACATGTAGATAATCATGTAATGTGGATTGACCCAGATGATACAGACTATCTTCTTGTTGGCTGTGATGGAGGTATTTACGAATCCTTTGATAGGGGAAAGAATTGGATATATAAAGAAAATCTTCCAGTGACTCAATTTTATAAAGTAACTGTAGATAACGACCTACCCTTTTATAACATTTATGGTGGAACGCAGGATAATTATAGTCTTGGTGGACCTTCACGAACAAAAAGTCAAAATGGAATAACAAACGAAGATTGGTTTGTAACATTAGGTGGTGACGGTTTTGAATCTGCAGTTGATCCTGAAAATCCAAATATCATTTATGCGCAATATCAATATGGAAACTTATATCGATTTGATAAGGCATCTGGTGAAAGAATAGATATAAAACCAAGAGCTCGAAAAAATGAAAATGCATATACTTGGAACTGGGATGCTCCCTTACAAGTTAGCAGTCATGTTCCCAAACGAATATATTTCGCTGCAAATAAGCTTTTTAGAAGCGATGACCGTGGAAATACTTGGCAAGTAATCAGCGATGAACTATCAAGAGGAGTTGATCGAAATAAATTAAAGGTAATGGGTCGTACATGGAGCGTTGATATGATAGAAAAAAATGGAGGAGTATCAAAATTTGGTGCAGCTATAGCTTTTCATGAATCCCCAATAGATAAAAATCTCCTTTATATAGGAACAGATGATGGATTGATCCATGTAACTGAAAACAGTGGAAATACATGGAAAAAATATGAACGATTTTCTAATGTGCCAAAAATGACATATGTAAATATGCTTTTGGCATCACAACATGATGAAAATGTAGTCTATACTGTATTCAATAATCATAAAAAAGGTGACTTCAAACCTTATCTCTTCAGAAGTGATAATAAAGGAAAAAGTTGGAAATCGATATCTTCAAACCTTCCAATAAGAGGATCTGTTTATTCAATTGCTGAAGATCATATTGATCCAAACCTTCTATTTGTTGGTACAGAGTTTGGCCTATTTTTTAGCTTAGATGGTGGCGCATATTGGAAACAGATTAAAGCAGGACTTCCTACAATTGCTGTCCGAGATCTTGCAATACAAGAAAGAGAGAATGATTTAGTCCTAGGTACATTTGGACGAGGATTCTATGTATTAGATGATTACTCAGCATTAAGGAATATCAATCAACGTAATATGCAACAAGAAGCTCAAATATTTCCAATTAAAGATGGTTTAATGTTTATTCAAGGTAGTCGTATTGGAGGTAACGATAAAGGGTTTCAAGGTGAAAATTATTTTACTACACCAAATCCACCAGTAGGGGTGACTTTTACTTATTTCCTGAAAGAATCAATTAATACTCTGGAAAATAAGCGTAAAAAGAAAGAAGCTAAGCTGAGGAATGAAGGAAAAGATGTCTCATATCCAAGCTTTGAAGACTTTCGGAAAGAAAAAGAAGAGAAAAAACCACATCTTATATTTACAATTTCTGATAAATCTGGCAATATCATACGTAGATTATCAAAACCAGCAAGAGCTGGAGTTAATCGACTAACTTGGGACTATAAGATGTTTAGCGCTGGACCAATTAATGATAGTGATGCTAAAAAAGGATTTCCAAGTTCTGGCGCTTATGTTGCTCCTGGTGAATACACTGTTACAATGTCTAAGGTTATTGATGGTTTATCAACTAATATAGCAGGACCAGTTTCATTTAGGACAAAAACATTAAGCGATGTAACCCTTCCAGCAAATAATCGTAGAGAACTAAGTGCTTTTCAAGAGCAAATAGGTAGATTGCAATCGGTAATTAGAACTATGAATACTAGACTTAATAATACGTCAAAAGAATTAGCACAAATGAGAGCAGCGGCACAGGGTATAAAAAATGATAATAGCAAAATTTTAATGGGAATTGATCTAGCTCAAGAAAAAATTACAATAATTCAACGGAAACTAAATGGCGACTGGCTAGCATATCGTTTAGATGTAGATCTACCTCCATCTATTTCAGATCGCGTAAATCGTGCTGCGTATGGAGTCCTAAGTTCATCATCTGCACCGACAACTACTCAGCGTGAAGCATATAACATAGCTAATAGTGAACTTGAGCCACTTCAAAAGGAATTGAATTCATTCTTAGATAATGATATGAAAAGAATGATAGATATGTTAAATAGATCGGGTGCACCATATACAACTAATCGAAAATCAAACTAAGAAGATCATTTTAAAGAAAATAAAAAAGACCCTCACTGTATTGTGAGGGTCTTTTTTAAAAATTAAATTTCTGAATCAATCAGAATTCCAATTCATTATGCCAGTAACAGCGGGCAACGACCATACAATTAATGGAAATAATGCATCGGGAAATGCAGCAACAGCCACGCCCATCATTTCAAGCTGCATTATAGCTGAAACAACGAACCATACTACCACTGGCGTACATAGAACCGCAGCTAACCTTGCTTGAGTTTCTCCCTCAGTCATGAAGGCAGCGTAAAGTAAGTATACCGATACTGTTAAGAAATAAAGAATCATAGCAAGGTCCTCCTTACCGCCTCCCTCTTGTATATAAGGCACAATTACACCCATAACTGTATGCAATAGAGTAAGAATTATAAGCCAAATTTTAGGCTTCATTAGATTTGTTTTCATAATAACCTCCTTTATTTTTTCATTCTCAAATATTTTCTTGGTATTTGCTCTGTCTTGGTTTCTCCATTCCAAAGGATACTGATGATCCACCACCGATCACTATCATGCATTAATTGTATACTATTGATACCGCGAGCAAATGGTTCTTTATCAGTAGCTGAATTTCGGCTGTCATAGGTTGAGAATACATGTGTTATATGTCGGAAATTTTCAGTCCTCCTACCAATTTCTCTTTCAAAAAAACCATTTCCAACTAAATAAGGTTCAGCTCTTTTAATGTAGTCATTTGGTGCCATTGCTTTTGTATCGACGACCCCTTCTTTTGTCATCCCAACGGATCGTAAGGTACCTGAGCTATGGAATAAATTACGGAATCTATCCCAATCTCGAGGTTCTCCTTTCTCTCCAGATATTACTTCGTATAATGCAGAAATAATTGAATCAATTGATTTCACATCTCTTTCATATAATTCTGGGCTTGCTATGGTTATAGAATTAATAGCTATAACAAAAATATATTGAAGATGTTTTCTTAAATAGATCATCTTTTTATAAATTTATCTAACCATGCTAATATTCTTGGAGATACGTCCATTAAGAACTTTGGCTCTCTAGGCCCGTGAGGTGTTCTTGGATATACGACCATTTCAGTTGGCACACCTTTTCTTTTTAAAGCAACATAAAACTCTTGGCCTTGAGTAAATGGAACTCTTAAATCGTTTGATCCATGAATTACTTGTGTTGGCGTTTCCACATTTTTAATATGATAAATAGCTGAATGTTTTTCATAAGTTTCATAATCTTCCCAAAACTCACCACCCATATGTGCTACAAGATAGTTTGGTATATCTGTTGTAGTTGTCATACTTACTAGATTAGGCAATCCTGCACCCATGCTTGCAGCTTTAAAACGATTAGTCCTTGTGACTACAAACGAAGTCATATAACCACCGTAGCTCCATCCCATCACTGCTAGACGCTTAGGATCGGCTATACCCATATCTATAACTTTATCAACACCAGACATTATATCTTCATAATCGCCAAATCCCCAATCTTTAAAATTTGCATATCTAAAGTCCTTACCATAACCGGTACTACCCCTAGGGTTAGGTCTTAAAATTGCATAACCATTACTTGCAAAATATTCAATATTATAAATTGACCTAGCACCTGTAAAAGTCTCAGAAAACACACCTGCTGGTCCACCATGAATTATTACGGCAAGAGGATATTTTTTTCGCTTTTTATAATTTGTAGGATATGTAATAAGGCCTTCAATTTCTAACCCATCTTTAGATTTCCATGTAATTACATCAGTCTTAGCAAGCTTTGGGAAATCTTCAGTTGGGTTAAAATTAGAAATCTGTTTTGGATTAATTCCATTTAATTCACTTACAAAGACTTCACTCGGCTTATCCAATTCTTGTTTAACAAAAACTATTTTTTTATTATCATCAGATATTTTTGCCGATGCAACTCTTCCATTTAAATTAAGCATAGGAGAGATATCGTTAGAGTTCAAACTAATCTTGTATACTTCTGATTTTGTTCTATTAAAATCAAAAACAAATACATAATTATTATCTACTGATACAGTAATTAAACTAGCATTTCTATTTGGTGTCTCAGCTAATTTTTTAGGCTTACCTCCATTTGATGAGATTTTGTAAGTATCGCTTAAACCTATTGCCTCAATTTTTCCACCATCTGATGTAAAAACTATTGTTTTACCATCAGGAGTAAATATTGGATTTTCATCTTTACCTTCCCACGTCACAATATCTTTAACAGTTTTAGTTTTTATATTTACGACAGATATATCTCCAGAAACAAATTGACTATTAATTGTAGGTTCAACAGTATGGGCGAAAACAATCGTCTTGTTATTAGGGTTCCAGTTAAAGTTTGTTATATGAAAATCACCCTCAGTTATTCTAGATGCTTTACTTGTATCTTTTTTTGTGGAAAAAGTTTTTAAATATAAATGTGAATATTTAAAATTTTGATCAACTAAGATCACATCTTTTTTTTCTTTTTCATTTTTTTCTTCTTGCTCTGTTTTAGGATCTATCATCAAAAAAGCAATTTTATCACCACTTGGTGACCATTTAAACGACCCAACACCTTGTTTTTCATATGTAAACTGCCATGCTTCTCCACCACTAGTTCTCATAACCCATATTTGCTGTTTTTTTAGTCTTGAGCTTAAAAATGCAAGGAATTCGCCATTAGGAGAAAATCGAGGATGGTTACTAGACTTTTCATGGTATGTAAATTGTTTAATATCATCAATATTAGTATCTGATAACCAAATTTGATTAAGATACTCAGATTTTTCACCCTCTATTTGTGCATGTCTAATAACCATAGCAACTTTGTTACTATTTGAAAAATTTAGATCTGAAATTTGATTGATATTAATACTTAATTCTGGTGTCCAGCCTTTAGATTGAGCATTTATAAATATAGTTAATAAAATAAAACCTAATAATTTCTTATAACTTGACATTTTTATTTTTCCTTATCTTTTAAATATTTTTCATTTCAAACTTAATATTATCTTAAATAGGTCTGTAACCAATTAAGAGATTCATTAACTAAATCATTAAAAGGTATAAAGTGCCCAGTATCATAGATAATATGTTTTTTGTACTTTGGATCGGTCCCAAGAAAATTATACATTGGAATTTGTGATGTTTCAACGGGGAAAAAGTGATCATACCTACCATTTAACATTAATACGGGTATTTTGATTCTAGGTAAAAAATGAAGTGGATCTGCCTCAGGTTTTTTATTTTGGACTCTCATTCCACCAACTAAAAAGATTGCAGTTTTAAATCTATCTTCAATAGCAACCATAATTCCACCAAGTCTTCCGCCCCAACTTGTTCCAAAATATGCAATATTCTTATTATCTATATCATCTCTGGTAATTAGATAATCAATTGTGATTTGCATTTCTCTTCCCCATGTAATCACATGATCTCTATAATTTATCGTTGGATTTGGAATTGAATTTATCAAACCATCACCTCTTTCAAAGGTGCTAGTAAATATTGGCAAGGCAAGAGCATATCCGCTTTCAATCAAAAAACCTCTGTTATTTGATAAATTATTCATAACACCTTCACTTGAGCGTTGATTTATGGTGCTCGATCCTGGATACCAAAGGATTAGTTTATTAGGACCATTACTATTTTTTGGCAGGTACAATAAAACTTGCATTTTATCATTATTAAACGAATTAAATTCTATTCTTTCAACTCTATATCCTGAATTATTTATTTTTGATTCAATTATTTTGGGATTTAATTCAAACTTATCATAATTATACTGAGATTTATAAATTTCAAAAGTTTTATTATCTGCAGGTTTTAATAATGATAAATCTTTTGTTGGTCTTTCAATCGGATCGTATCCAGTAGTTAAATCATTATTTATTCCCTTAGCACATCGACAACCATTTGTCACAGTTCTATCATATGGATCTGAAGATTGAACCCAATTAAACAAATAAACTTCATCATTATATCCGCCACCTAAAATAAATTTATCTTTTGAACCACTCGTATTATAAATCCATTCCCTAGCATTACCTGCCACATGTTTAAGCCCATAATATCCTTTTACAGATTTTGAATCGATATCAACTGGGGAGTCTTTTAATATATTACTTCCAGGAATAATATAGTTGGCTGATGTCATGCCTGCTGACTTATCCCATTGATAAATATTTGGTAGAGTTTTACCTATGAATTCACAATATGCTAATGCCTCAAACCAACTAATCCCAAGAACAGGGAAATTCTCTTGATTTTCCTTATATTTTCCCACTGACCAAGTAGAAGGCCCTTGTCTGCCGGTATTATCTAAAAAAGTATTGATTCCATTATATGAAAAGTTTTTTATTTTATGTTTTTTAATAAGTTGATTCCAAAATTTGGGATCTTTATATGATGGGCTTTTTAAGAATTCATAGTAATCTTGATTAGAAACCTCATTCTCATCAATATAAAAAGCATCTATCTTTTTTGGCTTAGTCTCAACTAGACCCGCTATAGCAAGGTTAACAGTTGACGAATCAATTAAAATGACCTTGTCACTATTTTTTTCAGCAAGATTCGGAGGCCGGAAAGGAGCAGTCCAACGAAAATTCGTCATAATCACCCTATCTCTATAACCATCTTTTTTAAACTTTAATTTAATTATGCCTCTTGGAACTCTTACGCTGGAAATCGGAGTTTTACCTAAATAATATTCTTTATTATCATCTAAGCTATTGCTTGAATAGTAAACATCCGCATTAGTTGGATTTGATTCAATAGCTCTTAAGTCTGAAATAGAGTTAAACAAATCCGGAAAATTTTCTGATATTAAAGTTGTATCCCCAAGCATTGTATATGCGTCAAAATATTTCCCATCATCAATTAAAGAATTGATTTTAGGAATAATTTCTTGGTTTAGCTCTTTGATTTTATTTGCACTACCAATAAAAAAAATATTTGATATAGAAGCAGTAAAAAGAAGAATTATTAAAATAGGAGTTTTATAATTTGTATGTATTTTACTTTTTTCTGGATCAGAAGCCGGCTTTGTAAAATTTCTAAATATTAAATATAATGATCCTAATAGTGTTATAATTAATAATAAATATATTAAACCATCAGGTATTAAGGATCTATTTATAAGAATATCTGCAAATTGTAAAAGGCCAAAACACGCAGCAAGATATTTTGCTAAATCCTTATTTAATTTTGAGTCAAACATATATTAGAAATTAATTTTAGTAAAAATAAAAAACCCCACAATTGTGGGGTTTTTTATTAAGAATTAGTTTAAAGCTATAAAAGTCTATTTATCTTCAACTTTTTCTATTAATTCTTTTTTAGATACAACAAAAGAATCCTTTAGTCCATCTTCTCGATAAACCTTTATTTTTTTAATATCTTCCATTTCAGAATGTCTAGTGCAATTCTTAGAAATTGAGGCTTTATTATTTAAGTTCATAATGTCTTTAAAATCGTCATCACTATAATGATGTAATTTAAAATTAGTACTTAAAATATTACCTCCGCTAACGAAGAGTGTAAAACTAATAAGTGCTGCTTTTATAGTTGCTATCATTGATTATCTCCTCTCATTTTTTCTAAGTTTATTTAATTATGTATACTAAACTTATGTCCAATTTGTTCCAGTAGGTTAGTATTTATTTAAAAATGGAAGAAAATTTCTCTTACCAACCAATAAAGTTACAATTAGCCAAGAAGCTGTATTTGGAATCATGGATGCAGTAATGTGAATGATGACTTCGTCTCTACTTTGATCAAGAAAAGACAAAACCAACATAAAACATGTAATCAGAAATCCAATCCAATGCAAAAAATGAGATATTTTTTTCTTATTCATTTAATCATGAAACAGTCAATGATGAACCATTATCATCAGGACTAATATTTAAAATAAAAGGTGCGGCTCTTTGCACCCAACTAACAGGAGTTTCATGCATGCCTGCGCTCTCATCCCAGCAAGACCTTAGCATATCGGTATCAATTACACCCGGATTCAATGCCACACTTACCATACCCTTCGGTAAATCCTGCGCTAAAGACTTAGATAGCCCTTCAACAGCCCATTTACTACTACAATAAGGACCTACTTCAGATGAGGTACTTCTACCCCATCCTGAACTAAAATTCACAACTGTACCCTTACCGGCTTTAATCATTTTAGGAACAAATTCCTTAATGGTATTATGAACACCTTTTACATTGATATTAATTAGATTCGAGAATTCCTCTTCTGGTACATCCCATAGTGCTGAGTTCTTATTTATAATACCAGCATTATTTATTAGAAAATCTGGTGGACCAAACTTGTTTAGAACATCTTTAGCCCAGGAACTGACTTGGCTATAATCAGAAACATCCACAACTTGAAAATTCGAATTTTCAAAATAAGAATTAGACATTGATTGAATAGTATTAGCATTACGACCACAGCCAATTACAATATGGCCAAGTTGTAAAAATTTATCAGTTAAGGCTCTACCCAATCCTTTTGTTACTCCCGTAATAACTATTATATATATACCTTTGCTCATAGATAGATATTACTCTTCTTCATTAGATTTTAATATGAGAAATCTTTACCAAAGACTAATCAATTATAGTGTTGAACAAAGAATTAAAAGATATGAACAGGGTGGTAAAAAATATGATAAAGAGAAGATTGTTAAGGAAATGGAAGCCACAAACCCAATTGCATTGTTTTTGCTTTTTCAAGGATTAATTTGGGTAATTGATAATAATTTAAAACTTGGTATCTATGAATTCTTATTCCCTTATATGCGTCTCGTTTTTATTATTTTAATTGTTATTGGCATAAATCATTATTTTGGATGGATAAGGTTGAAAAAATAGTTTGAATTAATAGAATATATAATAAAGACATAAAGAATGGAACAAAGTGATAGTTTATTTTGTACTTAAATAGAGAATGTCTTTTAAAATAATTAAGGAATTATCATTGAAGATTAAAAAAGCAGTCCCGATTTTACTATTACTAATAACAACTAGCTGCTCCAATGGTAAGGTAGGTTATTGGGAGTTCAAGATAATTGAAAAATCCATTAACACTATTGAAAATATAATTAAAATTCCGAGAAAAAAATCTTCACAAAGAATAGAAATCCCCAAAGCCCCAGAACCACCAAAAGAATTAAAAAATATTGCTGTTATTGATTTATTAGGAAATAATATTTCGGATGGCGAAACAAAAGCACTATCTGATAAGTTGAGAGCTGAACTATTTAATACAAGACATTTCAAAATACTAGAAAGAGAAATGCTAGATGATGTTTTAAATGAACAAGGGTTGCAAGAATCTGGATGTGTATCAGATGAATGTGTAGTTAAAATAGGACAGCTTTTAGGTGTTGAAAAGATCGTTGGAGGAACAATAAATAAAGTTGGAGAAACTTTTTCTACTTCAGCAAGAATAATTAATACTTCTACAGGAACTATTGAGAAAATTGTTTCATTTGATTATTCTGGACCAATAGATGAATTATTAAAAAAAGGTATGAGAAAAATCGCTATCGAACTAATTATTAATTAAAAATTTTAGAATGATGGTTAAATGAATAAGAATATTTTAATACTAATATGAAAATTTACATTTCAATATATTGAGCTTAGATTAATGGCATTAGTCGGTCTTGCCTTATGATTAAATATGTAAAAAGTCTTTATTGGGCTGCCATCATAGTTTATGGTTCTGGTGCAATAATATTTCCTATTCTTTATTACAAATCTGGGAACATATTAAATCTTGCTTTAGGGATAATATTTTTATTAATGCTTATTAAAGAATGCAAAGAGTATCGAAAATCTTATAAATAGCGAGCCAAATCTCTATAATAATAATTAAGGAGATCTGTTTTATTTATTATGGGTATAAGTGATTTCCAATTATTGGAAAAGCAAAACCTAAATGGTAAGCCTTGAATGCATAGTCTTCCCAAGCCAAATCAGGTGTGTTTATATTTTCATTTATAAATCCCCCGATAAGAAAACCGCCAAATTGTTTAGTTCTTAAGTGTCTTTGCCCATCCACGAAAGCAATGCCAAATCCAACTCCTCCCCAAACACCTGAGCTGAATACCATTTGTGCATCAATGTATGTATATGATTTATTGTCTTTTGATAAATGTCTTCTACCTAAAGCAATACCAGGAATAAAATATGGCCCACTACCAGATTTACCTACCCCTGGAACAGCTATACCAAAGCTAATTTGATAGCCTTTTTGTTTACTCTTTAAATCAATTTGATAAGAAATACCTATATATCCCCCAGGGAATGACAGATCATTTGGATCACCACTTCGATCATAATGTGTTTCTTGCCCCCAAATAAAACTAATTATAAGCAATTTGAGCCAAATGCATTTCATCTCAATCTTTCATTTCTAAAGAAACATTGTGCTTTTTGCGGTACCAAATAAAAAATGGTATTTCAATAACAAAATACACAATAGCAGTGAACCAGAACCAATTAGCACTAAATAATAATAAACTAAATTCATAACCTGTGCCCCAATAATTATACCCCACCAAAACAAATATAAAGACCCAGCAGACAAAAGAACACAAAGAAATCTTATCAAAGTTGTTTCCTGCTATTTTAGGGAAAATAGATAAGTAACCTCCTGCAATAACTATTAGAACTGGAGATATGATGGATAATTCAGCCATACCGATCAATCAAACTCCAAAATCGTATGCTGAATTATTTACTATCTCTTAATTCCTCAAAGAATTCTGCAAATTCAGGATCAAAAGCTTCTCTTCTCGCTTCCCAGATTTCTCTTACTAAATTGGATCGGTAAAAACTCATACCAATTCTATCGAAGGCAACTTTGTCCAAAAACCCATTTTTGTATTGAAGATACACATTTTCTACTCGCCTGAATCCTAGCATCGATAAGAAGAGGAATCTCTGGTAATCTGTTACACTCAAATCATCTTTGCTTATGTCACCATTCATTGCTTGATGGGTGATGTAAGCCATACGTTCATTTTCTATCCCGATTTTATAAAACTCCGAGATTTGGTCAGAAACTTCTTGTTGAGTTGCACCCCGCACAGCAGCTGTATTTTGATTGATTTCAATCCCTACAAATATGAGGGATCCGATAACACTTAATAATCCTATAATTTCAAAAATTTGTCTATTTTTCATTTTGTTTTCATTTATTTGTTAACCCAGAAGTGTTTCATATGTGAAATTACATCAAAATGGATAACAATGTGTGCCGCTCAAAGTGTGTCTATTTTGCAATTTTTATCGTATACTACTTTAATGAAGTAAAAGCTTTGCTATCACTTTTAAAAAAATAAAACCTAAAAGATCTATCACAGTAATGAAAAAAAAAATAATCGGTATAGTATTTTTTCTTTATATAACATTATTAATTTTTTTAGCTGTTAGACCAAAGTTCAGTTATTTATATAATAATTTACTACCTGGATCAGATATTGGTGGATGGAATATGTATCAATATCTTTTAAAAACAGATGTTGATGTTTTTGTTGTTTCAAATAATAATGACACAACAAGTATAAATTGGGAGAAGCATTTTTATCACAACAAATTTGCCAGCTCAGCACATCCAAATTTTTTATATGAACATGCTAATAGATTTTTACAATTCTTAGATAGAAACTGTGATGAAATTCAAGACTTTAGAGAAAACAATGATAAGGGTTATCTCAATATAAATATAAAGTTAATAAAAGAGAGATATGACACTACTAGAGCTAATATAGTAGTGCCTATTGATTAATGAATAAATATTCCTTTAAGTATTTTAGTATAATTTTACGACTTTTATGTTTTTTACATCTATTAAACTTAACGGTTTGGGAGTACTGGAAACACGATCCGTCATTTATTTTTAAATTACCAGTTGTAAATTTTTTAGGTGATATAACTCCCACTATACATTTAATTATTTTTTTGGCTTACGTACTCTCTTCAATACTATTTGTAATAAAGAAAAAAAATTATTCCTATAGTTTTACTATTGCAGTTTGTTTAATGTATTTTGAGCTTCATGATAAATATTCATTTCACCATGATATTTTTTTAGCAATTAATATCTATTTCCTTTTTAGCATTTTAAGCTTTCAATATTATAAAAGATCAATAGATAGTATAATTTTTAAATATTCTCTTTTTTCTATGAAACTATTGCTAACCATCGTTTACCTATTTTCTGGAATTCATAAAATTAATCCATTTTTTCACAGTGGTTTTCTTATAGATGATATTCTCAGTGAGGGGCTTTTGCGAATTAATATATTAAACGATTTGATTAGTATGCAAAACATAGAATTCTTCAGTAGGATTTTTTCTTTATTTACAATATTCGTTGAATTGTTTCTTCCAATAATAATCTGGACTAAATATCGCTTCTGGGGTTCAGCGCTAGCTATTTTTCTTCATTTAAGTATATCATTTTTGGGTTACCGCGGTATAATGTTCAACTTATACTTACCAAGTATTATGATATTGTTTTATAATTTTTCATCATCAAAAGTTTTAGTATCCAAAATTTGGGCGAAATTGTTAATTAAAAGAATTGACATATTTAAAATAGTAAAAATAAAATTTAATAATAAAAATGAGATTTCATTGATTGAATCATTTTATCGTTTACAAAAAAGTATTTTATTTATTAATCCACTTTTTA
>CACHMU010000014.1 GCA_902581045.1 uncultured Fidelibacterota bacterium
GAATATTCTGTCATCCAACCAGCAACTAATTCTGATTCTGCCTCTGGTATATCAAAAGGTGTTCTATTTGTTTCTGCAACCGCGCTAATAAAAAAAATAAAGAAAGCTAAAAATGTAAAAGGATTGTTAAAAATGATCCAATTAGGCAAAATACCCCAAACAGATCCAGATTGAGACTGAATCATATCTTGTAGATTCATAGTTCCTGCCATCATAATTGGTACTATTATTGATAAGCCTGCAGGAATTTCATAGCTAATAATTTGGGCCGCTGAACGCATTGCTCCATAAAGTGACCATTTATTATTTGAGGACCAGCCAGCCATTACAATTCCAATAACACCAATAGAGCCAACAGCAATTATATAAAAAACTCCGACGTTAAAATCTGCAACCTGTAAGCTTGAATTAAAGGGGACAGCCGCAAGGCCAAGAAAAGCGCCAATAAAAATTATAAATGGAGCCATTTTAAATAGCAATCTATCTGAAGTTTCAGGAATTGTATCCTCTTTTACCAATAGTTTGATAGCATCAGCTAGAGTTTGTAGTAATCCCCATTTTCCTGCATGAAGACCTGGACCTTGCCCCATTGGACCAATACGATCCATCATAAACGCAGAAACTTTCCTTTCAACATATACAGCAACCATTGCATTTAATGCCATAAGCAAAAAGAGTGGAATGCCAGATATAATTACAGCTAAAATAAATGCAATTACAGGAAAATCCCCTATAGTTGAAAACCAATCTATGAGAAAATCAACAGTCATCGGTCAATTTCTCCTAAAACAATATCTAAACTTCCAAGAATAGCAATGACATCAGAAATCATCCAACCACGAGAGACCTCATCCAAACAAGATAATGCAGTAAAGGCAGGTGACCTCATTTTTACTCGCGATGGAACTGGAGATCCATCACTAACGATATAGTACCCAAGATCACCTCTGGGGCTTTCTGTGCGCCTATATACAGATCCTTTTGGAGGTCTAATTTTCTTTGGTATTGCCTGATGCACATTGCCAGATGGAAGATCTTTAATTGCTTGTCGAATTATTTTTGTACTTTCTTTTATCTCAAGCATTCTGACCCAATATCTATCAAAACAGTCCCCTAAGGTTCCAAATTTTCCACTCCCAATAGGTACTTCAAAGTCAAAGCGATCATAAATTGAGTACGGCTCATCTTTCCTCACATCCCACTTAACCCCAGACCCACGAAGATTCGGACCAGAGACACCATAGCTGACTGCAACATCTGAGGGGATAACACCAACATCAGCCGTTCTTTCAACAAAAATTTTATTATAGGTTAACAAATTATTGTATTCTGCAATTTGAGGCTCAAAATAGTCAAGGAAACCTATGCAAATTTTCTCAAAATCTTTTGGTAAATCATGAGAAACACCACCCACCCACATATAATTATAAAGGAGCCTAGCACCACATGTATATTCAAACATATCCAATATTCGTTCTCTATCTCTCAACATATATAAAAAAGGTGTAAATGCACCTATATCCAATCCATAGACACCCAATGCCAAGAGGTGGCTCGCAATCCGATTTAATTCACCCATGATTACCCGTATATATTCCACACGATCTGGAACTTTTATTTCCATCAACTCTTCCATCGCAACTACATAACCAAAGTTACTATTCATTGAAGCAAGATAATCACAACGATCAGTAAAGGGAATTACCTGTTCATATGTAACATTTTCAGAGTGTTTTTCAAAACAACGGTGTAAATAACCAAGATGGGGCTTAATCTCTGAGACAATTTCTCCATCAGTCATTACTTCAAGGCGTAATACACCATGCGTACTTGGATGCTGGGGTCCAATATTTAGGATCATTTGATCTGCCTTGACTACTCCCAACCGTCTTCCTCCTTAATTTTTGGCACTACAATCCCATGGTAGGAGTCTTGCCCCTCATAGTCTTTCCTTAAAGGCCATCCTTCCCAATCATCTGGGCATAGAATTCTTCTCAAATCACGATGGCCTTCATATTCAATTCCAAACATATCATATGTTTCGCGCTCAAACCAATCTCCTATACGCCAGACTTGTTCAATTGATGGGACTATTGGTTTTTTCCTATCATGATTAATAACTATTTCAACTTTATGACGGTGCTCCATTGAATGCAAGTTGTATCGAGACTGAAGACTGCCTCCGTCACCTGTATCAATCCCTGTGATACATTCTAATTGATCAAAAGACAGATTAGGATCCTCTTTCATAAAAGTTGCAACTTCTAACCATTGCGAACCATTGATTTCAATTTGATTATCTGACAAACCCTCGTTTTCAATAACCGCACCAGAATTTTGATCTGATATAGTTGATTTTATTTCTGTTGTAGTCATGCAGATTTTCTAGTAAGAGGACGTTCGGTTTGGATTTTTTCCTGTAACTTTAAAAGTCCTTCGATTAATGCTTCTGGCCGAGGTGGGCAACCAGGTACATATACATCAACCGGAACTACCAAATCCACTCCCTTTAAAACATGATACCCATGCTGCCAATATGGGCCACCACTAGTTGCACAGCTTCCCATTGAAATCACATATTTAGGGTCTGCCATTTGCTCATAAAGTTTTTTAACTCGAAGGGCCATTTTCATTGTAACTGTTCCTGCGACAATCATTACATCTGCCTGCCTAGGAGAAGATCTGGGCATCATTCCAATCCTCTCTAAATCATGTCTACTTGCTGCAGAAGCCATCATTTCAATAGCGCAGCAGGCCAAACCAAATTGGAAATACCATGGAGAGGTAGATCTAGCCCATCCTAAAATTTTATCTAATGAGGCTACAATGACATTATCTTGAAATTTATTTTCTAAAACACCCATTTCTACTCCTGAACTGTTTTTGACTTTTCAAAAAGACTAGCATAACGACCTCGTCCATATTTCACATTATATTTTACCCAATCTAAATCCGCTCTCTTCCATACATAGGCAAGACCGACAAGTAAAATAATTAGGAATATTGCCATTTCAACAAATGCCAACATTCCTAAATCATTAAATACAACTGCCCATGGAAACAAAAAAACAACTTCAACATCAAAAATAAGAAAAATGAGAGCGACTACATAAAAACGAATATTGAATTGAACCCATGCAGAACCTTCTGATTCCTCACCACATTCATATGTGGCTAGTTTGTCAGGGTTTGGATTATTAGGTGCAACAAGTTTTTGAATGAGCAATGGCAGATAAACCAAGACAATGCCCATTAGAATAAAAATAAATATAGTTCCGAAGTCGCGATACATCGATTTATTACCCTTCTACAGACAATAAATTTAGATTATTCACTGAAGTCTCGTCAAGGTAAACTTCGCAAAATTTTGTTATTTTTTATTAATTGAATTAATCCTTAATAATTTCTTTTATTTCCGATTGTCGAAATTTCAAATCCAACCATAAATTCCATAATCTTATGTCATTAATAAACAAGTCTATCGCTACAATAATGCCTTATCTTCCAAAATGGTTTGCTAAGCCATTTGCAAAACCATATGTTGCTGGAGAGGATATTCAATCTGTAATTGAAATAGTAAAAAAACTAAATAATAACGGATTTTCAACTACAATTGATATATTAGGAGAGCATGTACATTCAGAGACTGAAGCAAATAACGTTCTCAATCAGTATACTAAATTAATTCAAAGTATTTCCAAAAATAATTTAGATAGTACAATTTCTATAAAATTGACACACCTAGGATTAAGCTTAAATGAAGAATTAGCGAAAAAAAATATTTTAGAATTAGCCCACTATGGTAATAAAGATAATATTGGAATTACTATTGATATGGAAAATTCAATCTATACTTCCATAACATTAGATCTATTTAAAGAAGCTTTAGCAATTCATGATGGTTTTGGAGCCGTAATACAAGCCTATCTTTATAGAAGCATCGAAGATCTTAAAAAATTAGACTCGCCAAAATTAAATTTGCGTATTTGCAAAGGGATATATAAAGAATCTCCAGATCTAGCATTGAATGATCGATTGAAAATCAATGAAAACTATATTTTGTTGGTCGAAACTATATTGAAGGGAAAAGGATATGCATGTATAGCTACACATGATCTAGAACTAATCAATCAAATTGAAAAATTTATAGAAAAAAATGAGATATCTCCTCATAGATTTGAATTTCAAGTACTATTTGGAGTACCAATGGGCAACAAGCTTGATGAATTAAAAGAGAAAGGATATAAAGTTCGTATATATGTTCCTTTTGGAGAAGCTTGGTTTGAGTATTCAATCAGAAGATTGAAAGAAAACCCCAAAATTATTTCTTATATTATAGGTAATATATTTAAAAAATAAATTTCTCAATCATGGTTAAAAAAATTAAAATATCAAAATATACAGCTCTACTCTTATTACTTTTATTAACATTCAGCAGTACTCTATATGCTGCTGGAAGTGAATCTTCAAAAGATATTTCTATATTCTTATTATTAACAGGTCTACTTGGCGGAATGGGAATGTTTCTTTATGGAATGGAGATGATGAGTGATGGTATGAAGATGACTGCTGGAAATAGTATGCGTGTTATTTTAGAAAAATTAACATCCAATAAATTCCTAGCGGTTTTTGTAGGCGCTTTTGTTACAATGGTAATTCAGAGTAGCAGTGCTACAACAGTTATGCTTGTTAGCTTCGTAAATTCAGGATTACTCAATTTTGCCCAGGCGCTTGGAGTTATTTTAGGGTCAAATATAGGTAGTACAGTAACTGCTCAAATTGTGGCATTCAAAGTTACAGATTATGCTCTACTATTAATTGCCTTTGGTGCAATGATGTCACTTTTTTCAAAAAAAGAAACAGTTAAAAATCTTGGGTTTGTGATCTTAGGATTTGGATTATTGTTCTATGGTATGAAAGTAATGTCTGATACAATGAAACCATTGCGAACAGACCCAACATTTAATAGTATTTTGACTAGCTTTGAAAATCCATTCCTAGGAATCATGGCAGGAGCTATTTTCACAGCATTAGTTCAAAGCAGTAGTGCAACTACAGGAATTGTTATAACATTAGCAAGTGGTGGGTCAATTACTTTGGAAGCAGGTATTCCACTTATTTTTGGCGCTAATATTGGTACCTGCGTTACCGCACTTCTGGCTGGGCTTAATGCTTCAAGAGATGCTAAACGGGTAGCAATCGGACATGTAACGTTCAATTTTTTAGGCGTACTTTTATTTTGTTTTTGGATACCAACTTTTTCTGAAATTGTAGTGAAAACCTCAGATAATATTCCAAGACAAATTGCAAATGCACATACAATTTTTAATATTATGGCAACAGTTATATTTATTCCATTTACTGGATATATAGCTAAGACAATAATAAAGTTTTTCCCCGATAAAAATGTACAAAGGAATATTGAAAAACCAGCTTTATTACATTTAGATGAGAAATCTTTAGATCAACCAGAAGCAGCAATTAATAACGCTCAAGCTGAAATTAGTGGAGTAGTGGGTCTTATGGAACGTGTAGTAGGAACATTAGTGCGGCCTTTCATTGATAATCAAGAACAGACTGACATAGAAAATTCAGAACTTGATCTTAAAACTGGACTAAACCAACGTTTAGATAAAATTGGATATTTGAATAAAAGTATCTCAGATTATTTATTAAAAACTAGTAGAGGTGATCTAAGCTCTGATCAATCAAAAGAAGTCTTCTCATTAGTTTCTACAGTTAACTATCTTGAGTCAATGAATAATATTGTCAAACTTCGTTTTGAAAAACTTGTCGATGATAAAAAAAATCTAGATGGAAACTTTTCGGAAGAAGGTCAACAAGAAATTTTAGATTATCATACAAAATTAGTAAAGCAAGTTAAACGCCTAAATCAATTTTTTAACAAATTTGATCGTACTAAGGCTCAGAAGATTATGCAAAAAGGTCAGAAGTATAAAGATATTGAAGAGAAGTATCGCCTAGAACATTTTCAAAGAGTTAGCAAAGATGTAGCTGAATCTGTTTCTACACATGAACTCCATATGGAATTAATGGATTTGCTCAAACAAATGAATATCTTTATAGAATTAATTGCTTCAACTTTACTTAGCCCTGAATTAGATAAAAGCTAATACTAGCCTCTTTTTCCCCAGCCCATTTTTAGCATTAAAGTCTGAAAATAATTAGAATCTTTAAAACTGATCATCTTGATATCAAAAGAAGATTTCTGAATGATTATTTCCATATCTGGGCTTAGATATTCATTTACTTGACCATCTACAGCAAAAGCAACTTTTTCATGATTAGGAAATTTTATTTTTAATACTTGATCATCAGTAATTACAATTGGGCGATGAGAAAGTGTATGAGGACTTAACGGTGATACAACAATTGCTTTCAATTTCGGCATTATTATGGGCCCTCCTGCTGAAAGAGAATATGCAGTTGATCCAGTTGGGGTAGCAATAACCAATCCATCTGCTTTATATTCAGATACGAATTGATCATTCGAAAATAAATCCATCGTTAGAATCCTCTGAGATTTTCCTCGATCAATAACAAAGTCATTTAAGGCGTAAAAATTTTTAGATTTTTCTTTATTTTTAATTTCAGCTTTCAAAACCATTCTATTTTGAATCAAATATTTACCCTCCGCTACCAAATTGAGTCGATCAAAGATTTGATCAATAGTTACCTCTGCTAAAAAACCTAACTCACCTAGATGAATACCCATGATCGGCGTTCCCCTTTTGCCAATTGCTCTAGCTGCAGATAGCATAGTCCCATCTCCTCCTAGAGTTAGAACGAAGTCTAATTTTAAAAAATCTTCAGCTGAATTAATTATATTTAAATTAGAGTCAAATTTGTTTGGAAGATTATCTTTTATCCTTGTAGTGATATATGGAACCAGGTTTTTATCCCTTGACCAATTTATTATAGGCTCTAGAAGTTCCCAAAATTTTACTTTATCTGTATTACCCCAGATACCAAATGAGCTAGGCGTTTTATTTTTTAGCATACCTAACTGATATCTTCTCTATTTATTTCAACTTCTTTATCTTTTTGCAATACTTTGATCCTCTGCTCCGCAGCATCAAGCTTACCACGAAGTTGTTCTGCAAGCTTAGTCCCTTTCTCAAATAACTCTAGACTTTTTTCAAGAGATTCATTTTCACCTTCAAGTCTTTTAACAATCTTTTCAAGATCTATCATTGCAGATTCAAAATTAAATGTTTTTTTTGCAGTCATTTTTTACTCTTAATTATTTTATTATTTCACTCAATTTCAATCAGATAAACTTTCTTTTTTTGTAGCTTTCATTTTTCCATTGCCAGTCCTAAGAATAAAACTTTCACCAACTGACAAGTCTTCTTGTCGACGTACAATATTTCCATCTTTTTTAAAAGCAATACTATAGCCTCTAGTTAGAACATCAATGGGATTTAAGGCCGCAATTCCTTTTTCTAAACCGATTATTCTACTAATATTTATTGATAATAAATGATTAATCGATAATGTTAGTGCTCCTGATAGTTTTTCCGCAGTTTGTCTATATCTATCAATTATCGCAATCGGTTTCTGTAAAGCATGTCTTTCTGACAAAAAATCTAATTTTTGCCAAATTTTATTTAAACGATACTCAAAATAAGTATTCATCTGCTCTATTTGTTGATTTATACTTTGCTTTAATTCTGAAATACTAGGTGCAGCTATTTCAGCAGCAGCTGAAGGAGTAGGAGCACGAACATCAGCTACCAAATCACTAATCGTAACATCAGTCTCATGACCTATTGCGGAAATAATTGGTGTATTACATTTGCTAATCGTTCTAGCTAACAATTCTTCGTTAAAAGCCCAGAGATCTTCAATAGATCCACCTCCCCGAGCTAAAATAATTAAATCAATATCATTTTCTGATGACAATCTTTTAATTCCATTTACAATATCTTCAGCCGCGCTCACACCTTGTACCGTAGCAGGATATAATACCAAATTAGCGTACGTAGAACGCCTATTGAAAATATTAATCATATCTCTTAATGCTGCACCTGTTTCAGAAGTGATTAAGCCTATTTTTTTAGGAATCTTTGGAAGTTTCATTTTCCTTGAGTTATCAAATAATCCTTCCGAAAGCAATTCTTTCTTTAATGTTTCAAAGGCTAAATATAGGGTCCCTATACCTGCAGGTTCCATGAGCTGAACTATTAATTGATATTGACCTCTTAATTCATATACTGTTATTTTTCCTTGCAATAAAACATCCATGCCATCTTCAGGTTTAAATTTTATTGATTGGTTTAGACCTTTAAACATAACGCATCGCAATTCAGATGATTTATCTTTTATTGTAAAATACATGTGACCAGATCCATGATGCTTAAAATTTGATATTTCACCCCTAACCCAAATGTTTGAAAATTCTGGTTCAATTAGGTTTTTAATTTTTGCAGTTAGTTCTGATACTGATAAGGAATTTTGAGATGAGCTCATGGCAAATCAGGTGTCCCTGCTTTCTCCCAACAATATTGCCAAATAGATGCTAAACGCACAACTGCACGACCCATACGATCTTTTAGTAGATCTCCAGTGTCATTATATAAAGCATCCAAATATGGCTTTTCAAATGGAAGCGGATCATATGAATTAAGCATATCAGCTTGTTCTTTTGTAAGCAGTTTGCGCGCTTTGGTATCTGCATCTAAAATAAGTTGATGCAATTGGAAAGATTCTCTAACAATTTTCATTGAAAATGACCAAGGATCTTCAACTACTTCAATTTTACCAACTGGTTTAATGTTTTTAATATATTCATCTACCAATCGATGCTCCCACCTTTTATGGATACCATCATTTCCAGTTAATTGACCATTATAATTAATTATAGTATGCAGAGGCATATGTAAGTCAGCTATATAATGGCCTAAAATACCCAAATTATATATTGCAGCATCTAATCGATTCTTTTTTAGTAAATCAATTATTCTATCGCATGTTTTTTTTATTGTCCATGGAGCCATTCCATATTTACGAATATTTTCTTCACCATATTGATCAACCAGTTTTTCATATTCTTTAGGAATTTTAGAAAACGGATAATCATCATAGTAATCTGTATCAATAAAATGCCGATGAAATTCGTTAGGATCTATATCCTTATTATAGTCTGGAGCTGCTCCATACCACTTTAGAGCTTCAGAATTACTCTTAAGAAATTGGCCAAAAGAGCCTTTTAAATATCTAGAAGCTTTATAATTTATTAGCCTATGACCAGCAAGACCCCATGCCCCAACAGTAATTGGGTAAGCTATGATTAGCATTACAAACCATATTTTTATGGTCCATCTCATAAGTTAAATTTTTTTATACTTTTTTCTTTTTATGACGATTAGCGCGTAAGCGTTTTTTCCGCTTATGAGTATTCATCTTGCGCTTTTTACGTTTTTTACCGCAGGGCATCTTACCTCATTATTTTGAAAGATTATTATTTACGTGAGAACGCATATACTTAGATGGTTTAAAAGTAGGTACATTACGTTCTGGTAAAAAAATTGCTTCTCCAGTTCCAGGGTTTCTTGCTTTTTTTGGCATCCTATGCTTTACACCAAAAGTTCCAAACCCTCTCAATTCTACTCGTTCATTTCGACCAAGTGATTCAATTATTGTAGTCATTACTCCATTCATAACCGCTTCAGTTTCAACCTTAGTTAATCCAGTAGCTTCTGATACAATGTTTACTATATTTTGTTTAGTCATAGTAATTACTCCATTCGCCAGCGATATGCGGGTAATTCATCAAACCAATAATCGCCAACGGTTTGCTCCAATCCTCCAGATAGCCAATCTAAGATTGAGGAGCCTCTTTTTTTATTTACTTGCACTGTTTTGGGCTTTCCTGATATTTGAGCTAAAGAACCAGCTAATTCAATAGCATCTTCATAAGTACCAATCAAGTCAATCAATCCCAATTCTTTTGATTGTAAACCAGTATATACCCGTCCATCTGCTAATGAAAAAACATTTTCTTTATCAAGCATTGGTCTGTTCTCTGAAACAGCATTTACAAACTGATTGTGCATATCATTTACCATTTCATTGAGGTGCTTTCTATCTGATTCTGTAACTTTTCTTGAGTAAGATCCAACATCTTTTAAATTACCACTTTTCACAGTTTCAAACTCCACACCAACTTTATCTAATAATTCTGTCATAACAGGATAATTAATAACAACTCCTATGCTACCAACAATAGTCCCCGGGTTTGCAATAATTGTATCTACACCCATGGCTATATAATAGCCACCAGATGCTGCCACAGTTCCCATACTTGCGATTACAGGTTTTAACTCACTTAAAGATTTAATTTTTTCATATATCTCCTGAGTAGGGGCAACTAAACCACCTGGTGAATCAATACGAATTACCACAGCAGAAATATCATTTCTTATACTGAATTTTTCTAACTGTTCTATTGTTGACTCAGCAGATACTATAGGACCATCAATATTAATAATACCTACCTTTTTTCCTATTCCATCGTTTTCTAATCCAGCAGACCAGGCTCCTAATTGAAAAGTAAAAATCAATCCAAAAAAAATACCGATTGACCACCAAAGCCAATTTGAATTTGACGATGGACGCTTTAGCTTCGCTTCATCCATAATGTCAATTTTTGTCCTGGATAAATTGGTTGACCATATTTTAAGCTATTCCATTTTCTAATATTTGATGCGCGAGTACCATAATCTTCAGCTATATGCCCTAATGTGTCCCCTCTTCGAACTTTATAAGTTACCTTATTATAACCTTGCATCTGTGTTCTTGGAATTGATGCAATGTTCATCCCTGGGACTGGAATTGTCAGCTTCTGCCCAATACGAATCATGCTTCTGTTGCGAATCTTATTAACCGCGACAAGATCATGAATTGATATTCGATATTTTCTTGCAATGGTCCATAAGCTCTCACCATTGCGAACTTTATGAGATACAAATTGTGGGGCAAAACGCTCACTTTCTGGGAGTGCATTATAATTTTTAATAAATAAATTTTTATTACCTTTTGGTATCTTTAAAATATAAGATTCACTTGGCGTAGCAGATTGTCTTAATTCAGGATTTAATGTTTGAATTATTTTAAAAGATGTATTTGCAGCCCTAGCTAATACAGTTAAGTCAGCACTTTTTTCAATAGTAACTAAATCATATGAGATAGGTTTTTTTGTTTTTTTCCTCTTGAATCCGTACTTCAAAGGATTTTTTGCAATGATACTAGCTGCTAAGAAATAAGGCATATAATTTCTTGTTTCACGAGGCAATGAATGAAGTTGCCAAAAATCTGAAGTCTGATGGAGTTTTGTAGCTCTTCTGATTCTTCCTTCACCTGCATTATATGCTGCTAGAGCTAAATACCAATTATCAAATTCATTGTATAGATCAGTAAGATAAGCACATGCAGCTCTAGTTGCCTTTTCAGGATCTCTTCGCTCATCTACATACCATGTACGATTTAAGCCGTATATTTTGCCAGTCGAATAAATAAATTGCCACATACCATTTGCTGCTGCTTTTGAATGAGCCTTTGGATTTAATCCTGATTCAATCATAGCTAGATATAATAGTTCTGGAGGAAGATTGCATTCTTCAATGATACTAGAAAGCATAGGACCATATACATCAAGTCTATCTAACCATATTTCAAATTGACGACGACCCTTAGTTCTAAAGTATTCAATAAATTGATCAACTTTTTTATTTCTAACTAATGGAATATGACCGTCTCTGTCTTCAATCACAGTAAATTGAGTAGCCCCCATTTCAACTTCTAATGGTTCAGCCATGGAGGTTAAATCCATTCGCATATTTTCAGCAGTTAAAGCGGCATCAGTTTTATCTAAGGTAGTAAATCTTTTAGTGTATAGTGAAATCAATGATTCTTCAAACCTATCAAATTCATCTTTATCCTCAGCGTCCATTTCGCCATATTGATCAGCTTCAGATAGTAGATCAAATATTCTATTAAGATTATATACAACTTCTAAAGTATCCGACATGACATCAGCAATAAATGCATCTGTAAGTAAGACTTTAACATCTCTTAATAACTCTGGTAAACGATTCTCTGGTATATTAACCCCATTGGGAAAAGTTTTTTGACCATTTACATCTTGAGCTAAACCAAAGTTTATACTTAAAAGTAAAAATGCAGCAATCCTTGTAAGTGTCTTATTCATTTATATTTAGAGTAAATTTTGTGGCGAAGTTAGTCGGTGATGTCTTGGCCAGTCAAGCCTTTTTCTTTTATAATTCCAGTAGTACTATATCCTGGAACAAGTGGAAGAATAACCACTTCCCCTCCTTTTTTTTCAACTTCTCTAGCTCCTACAATCTCATTTTTCTTATAATCTCCGCCTTTGACCAGAATATTTGGTTGCAGCTCATGAATTAGATTTTGAGGTGTATCTTCATCAAATATTATTACATCATCAACTGAATTCAATTCTAATAATTTTTCAGAACGAAAGTATTGGTTGTTTATAGGTCTTTCAGGACCTTTAATTTGAGTAACTGATCTATCAGAATTCAAACCTACAATTAAATAGTCACCTAATTCTCTTGCTCCAGATAAATACGTAATATGTCCTTTATGAAGTATATCAAAACATCCATTAGTAAAGACAATAACATTGTCATACTTTTTTAACTCAATGATTTTATTCTTTAATTCTAATATTGATCTATATTTCATATGGATGATGATTTCAATTTAATGACCTCATTTCTTATCTGATCAACAAATTGATTTCTATCTTCGTAAGTAAGAGAAGAAGTTTGAAATGGTTTTCCAATTCTTAATTCTAAATTATTTTTATTAAAAGTCATTTTATTTTTACCAAAACTTTCAAATGTGCCACATAATGCAATTGGAACAACTGGTAAATTCATCTCCATTGCCAAAACAAAACCACCTTTTTTAAATAATCCTATTTCTCCATCCTTGGACCGTGTACCTTCCGGATAAATAATAATTGAACGTGGATTTTTTGCCATTGATTTTTTTGCAATACTTAAAGACTTAAGTGCTTTTATTTTATTTTTTCTATCAACAAAAAAATGTCCTCCTGCAATCATAGACCATCCAAAAATAGGTATACGTTTTAATTCAATTTTAGCAATAGCAACTAAATGGTAAGGTAAGCCTGCAAAAACCAAAGGAATATCTAATCCAGATTCATGATTTGCTGCAAAAATATAATTTCCATTTGGATCAAGATTACTTAAACCAACAACTTTATAATCTGTACCCCCGATTTTTAAAAGTAGTTTAGACCAGGTTTTAGCTACCCAACTCATAAATTTACCGCGCCATTCAAAAAGCGAACCAACTATACCTAGGGAAGCAAAAATAATCGTCCAAAATAAAACATTAAATACAAACCAAAAGTAACGGAAATTAATTAAATACCTCCCTGCCAACATAATCTTTTAGAGGTTTTGGGATTGAAATTGATCCATCAGGTTTTTGATAGGTTTCCAAAATTGCAACCATCAACCTTGGTGTAGCCAAACCGCTCCCATTTAAAGTATGAACAAACTCTACAGAATTATCATTAGCTTTTCTATAACGAATATTTCCACGCCTAGCTTGAAATGATTCAAAGTTACTACATGAAGATACTTCTAACCATTGCTGTTCTCCAGGTGCCCAAACCTCTAAATCATAACACTTTGCAGCTGAGAAACTTAAATCACCTGTACATAGCTCAACCACTCTATATCGTAAACCTAGATCCTGCAAAATAGACTCAGCATGTTTGGTTAATTCTTCAAGAATTTTATAGGACTCTTTAGGTTTGACAAATTGAACCAACTCCACTTTATTAAATTGATGGAGTCTTAATAAGCCTTTGGTCTCTTTACCATGTGACCCTGCCTCTCTTCTAAAACAAGCGGAATACGCTGCATATTTAATAGGAAGTTGATCCTCTAATAAAATTTCATCATGGTGTATATTCGTAACAGGAACTTCTGCAGTAGGAATCATCCAAAGATTGTCACTTTCTATGAAATACATATCTTCTGAGAATTTTGGAAGATTTCCTGTTGTCAGTGGAGATTGAGAGCGAACCATAAATGGCGGAAATATCTCCTTATAATCATGATTTTTTGTTTGGAAATCAAGCATATAATTAATTAACGCTCTCTCTAACTTTGCGCCTTCTCCAATATACAAAGGAAAGCCCGAACCTGATATTTTTGATGCTGTATCAAAATCAAATAAATTTAATTTTTTTCCTAATTCAAGATGTGATTTTAATTCAAAATCTTGATTCAACTCATCACCAGATTCTCGAAGAATTTTATTTTCAGTATTATCTTTACCCTCAGGAACTGATTCGTGAGGTAAATTTGGCAATCTAAGTAGTAACTCATTTAGTTCAATCTTTAATTCATTTGCTTTATCTTCTAATGCTTTGATTTCATTACCTACTTCGCGCATGGCTTTAATATCATTATCAGCATTTTTGCCTGATTTTTTTGTTTCAGCAATTTTATCTGAAACTTGATTTCGTTTTGCTCGTAATTCATTTGATTTAGATATATATGATCGATATGATTTGTCCAATACAAGGATGGAGTCAATGGAATTATTATCTCCTTTAAGAGATAATCTCTCCTTTATGTAGGCAGGGTTATTGCGAATTTGTTCAATTGATATCATAAGTTATACTTTTAGTATTTTGGCAATTTTTTGGGATCAATCTCATTCAAATTAGGCCATTTTGTATCTCTATCAGAAACTATTTTTTCCCCATTAGGCCAATTAATTGAAATCTCAGGATCATTCCATAGAACTCCATATTCATCTTCAGGATGATAAACTTCAGTACACATATATTGGAAAATAGCTTCCTGAGATAAAACACAAAATCCATGAGCGAATCCCTTAGGTATATATAAACGTTGATGGTCTTTGTCATCAAGCATAAATGAGGCATACTTCCCAAAAGTAGGAGAACCTATTCGAATATCAAGTGCTATATCTAAAACTGAACCTAATGACACCCATACCAATTTTCCTTGTGGGTAATTCAATTGATAATGTAATCCTCTAAGAATATTTTTTTTTGATTTAGATTGATTTTGTTGAACAAAATTTGTTGGTAGCCCATTTAATTCAAATTCAGGGCTTTTGAATGATTCTAAAAAATACCCTCTATTATCCCCATTTATTTTTGGCTTAATAATTTTTAAATCAGGGATTATTGTTTCTTCTAATTTCATAATCAAATTTTCCTACCAACATTTTCATATTTGAAATCCAATTTCTTTAGCTTTTCAATACTTAAAATATTTTTAGAATCTAAAATTGCGGGATTGGACATTAAGAGTTTTAATTTTTCCAAATCAATTCCACGGAACTCATTCCATTCGGTAAGAATTACACATACATCTGCATCCTTTACTGTATCTTCCCAGTTTTCAAAATAATTTAAATTAGGGTAATAAATCTTAAAATTTTCTATTGCGACAGGATCATAGGCATTAACTAATGCACCTTTATTTATTAGTTCAGGAATAATTTTTGTTGCAGAAGATTCTCTTATATCATCTGTTTGTGGCTTAAATGATAGACCAAGAACTGCAATTTTTTTCCCAGAAATTTTATTATCTAATAAATATTCTATTTTTTCAATCATCCGTAATGACTGTTCCTGATTTACTGCTATTGCAGCTTCAATTGTTTTAACTGGATAATTAAATTTTTTCCCCATTTGTACTAATGCTAATGTGTCCTTAGGGAAACATGACCCACCAAAACCTGGTCCTGGGTGCAGAAACTTTGAACTAATTCTACCATCTTGCCCCATAGCCTTTGCAACTTCATGTACATCTGCATTTACTTCCTCACAAAGATTTGCAATATCATTGATGTAGCTAATTTTTAATGCTAAAAACGCATTGGATGCATATTTGATCATTTCAGCCGTCTCTATAGTAGTATTGATAATTGGTGTTTCATTGATATAAATAGGTCTATAAACTTCTTTCATTATAGAAAAAGCTTTTTCACTTTTTGCTCCTATAACCAATCGATCAGGAATTAAAAAGTCTTTAACGGCTGAACCTTCTCTTAAAAATTCAGGGTTAGATACATAATCAAAATCAGTAATATCATTATTTTTTAATAAGATTTTCTCAATCATTTTACCTGCACCAACTGGTACAGTACTCTTAGTACAAATAATTTTATATTTATTTATACTTTTAGAGATCGTTTTAGAAACTGATTTAACATAACTTAAATCAACTTCACCATTTTTTTTCTGAGGAGTTCCTACAGCTATAATAATAATATCTGATTCTTTAATTTCTTTTTCTATATCTACTGAAAAGTATAGTCTTTTCTTTTTGCAATTAGATTCTATTAAAGAATTCAATCCGGGTTCATAAATTGGAATTTTTCCATCATTTAATTGATTGATTTTATTATTATCTATATCAACACAAGTAACGCGATGCCCAAATTCGGATAATCCTGCTGCAGAAACCAGGCCCACATATCCACCTCCTATGACTACAATTTTTTTCATAAAAATAAATTCACTTTTTAAATAAGACCATTTTTTCTTCTTATTGTCCACTCAACAAGAAATATTAAAATGATCAATAATAATAATAATCGACTTTGAGTTAATTTTATAACATCTGCTTTAAAAGACTTTCTGAATTTTGGCTCTATTGAATCAATCATTTTTTTTCGGTTCTCCCAATGAAAATATTCGCCTTTTGTCTTCTGTGATATCTCGCTCAGCAGTTGTTGATTTAAATATACAGTACTTAACTCTATCTGACTTTCTAAAACATTAAATTTACCAATTTGTATTGGATCCTCTACATTATCAGAAAAAACTTTAAAATAATATTCACCTGGATTTAAAGCGCGAAACTTTCCTTCCCACCTATCTTTTTCGAGATTGAAATCAATTACAGTAGAGAAAAGATTCTTGTTATCATTGAACACTTTCAAAAGCATTTCTTTAGAGTAAAAGGAAGTCTTAAACGGCTGATTTCCAGTCACATAAATCATCTCACCTTGTTGAAAATAATTTTTATTCAAACGAAAATAATTTTCATTTGAACCTC
>CACHMU010000015.1 GCA_902581045.1 uncultured Fidelibacterota bacterium
GTAAATCCTGATGACGCACTTGAAAACCTTAAAGAACATCTAAATACAGGCAAGGAATCAGTTGAAGAGATTAAAAAAGATAAGTTAGAACCTAAAAAATTTGTTAAAAAAGAATTTAAGGAAGGGATTGGTGTTGGCCGTTCATCAAAAAATATTCGAAGCGATATTATTAAAGGCTCAATCCTTATTACAATTCTGATTTTTGCTATCTATATCATCCGTCAGATAAATGAAGAAGAAATATTAACTAGCTCAATGGAGCAGTCTAGTCAATTTATTGAAGAAGAGGCTCTTACGAATGACATACTAGTAAGTGAATATGATATTTTATATGAGTCTACTTTCGCATTAGAAGAAATATCTCCCTTTACCCTTCGAATAATAACTGCAGAACGTAATTGGTATAGCTATCAAATAGATTCTTTAAGCTCTATTAACTCAATCATCCCAAACGGTGACAATCATTCTTATGAATTTGATCAATCAATTAGAATTTTATTTAAACACACAAAATCTTTAAACCTTTACTTAAATAACCTTGAAATAAGTAGTCTTGAAGAATCTTCCACTCCTATGAGTGTTAGCATATCTTCAATTAATAAAAATATTAGAATTCAAAGATTCGTTCCCAAGCTAAATTAAGATTTAAAGTCCTTCTTTAGTCAATTACCCTAAATACTTTTTAATATAGAATTATTAAATAATTCTATTGACATATTGTGGGTAATATAGATAGATTATGGGTAGATGTGGTTAATTATCCCTAAAAATTTACGACTATGACTTTAAATCAAAATACATTTACAGGAGAATTTTCTTATTCTTTGGATACCAAGGGTCGATTGAATATTCCAGCAAAATTTAGAAATGTCCTTAGTAAAAAAAATAAGAATTCCTTTGTTATTACAAAAGGGATGGATCCTTGTATATGGATATATCCTCTTGTTGTATGGCAAAATATTGAAGATGAATTAAAAAAGCTTTCTTCACTATCTCGAGTTAATCGCTCATTTGTAAGAAGTACTGTAAGATATACTTCCACAGTAAAATATGATAAACAAGGGCGTATCGCTATCACTCAAAATCTTATAGACTATGCCAAATTAAAAAAAGAAGTATTAATTATAGGTATGGTAAATAAAATTGAGATTTGGAACCCAAAGTTACTTTCCAATGCTGAAAAAGAATTTCATGAAATAAAATCTTCCGAGCTTGATGAGCTTGCGAATCAAATCATACTATAGTAATGAACTCAGCATTGCAGGAAAACTCTTACAAACATATTCCTGTGATGCCTATCGAAGTAATAGATTATTTAAACTTGCAGCCCGATGGGATCTATTTGGATGGTACTATCGGAGCTGGCGGGCACGCCACAGAGATCTTAGCTCAACTTTCTTTAGAAGGAAAGCTGATAGGTCTTGACCGGGATGCGGAGGCACTTGAAATTTGCAAAAGCCGTTTTAGTGCCTCTGCACACCCAATCCTTACATACAAAACTTCATACGATGATTTTCCAAAAATTCTCAGCCAGTTGGGAATATCTAAATTGAATGGAATATTTTTAGATCTTGGATTGTCATCTATACAGCTAGAGTCTAAAACCCGAGGCTTTAGTTTCAATTCGCCTGGGAAATTAGATATGAGATTTGATAAAGATAATTTTATTGATGCAACAGACATCATATCTAAATCTTCTGAAAAAGAATTGTCAGATATAATTTTTCATTTTGGAGAAGAACGTCGATCGAGGAAAATAGCTCGATCCATAAAATCTTCAGAAAACTTATTAACTGCGACAGATCTTAAAGAAGCAGTTCGTAGATCTACCCCTCCACAAAAACGAAACAAATCCCTGGCTCGCGTATTCCAAGCCATACGCATTGCAGTAAATAATGAGCTCGATAAACTTAGCAAATTTTTAGATTTGTTCATCGAGTATTTATCCTGCGGTGGTCGTATTGTAATCATAACATATCATTCTATTGAAGACAGAATGGTTAAGCATGCATTTAGATCATTAAAGCAGTCAGGGAGATTAGCTGTTTTAACAAAAAAACCAATTGTTGCTACAGCAAAAGAATTAAAAAAAAATAACCGCTCTAGAAGCGCAAAACTTAGAGCCGGAGAAAAATTGATTTAAATGATAAAAATAAAACGAAAAAGAAGATCAAAAAAGAATAAAGAGTTTCTTCAAACTTTACTTTTCTTTTTTACCTCAATCTTATCAATAGTAGGATTAATTGCCTATCTATGGGTATACACTGAAGTAGATGAAAATATGTTGAGCATTGAAATCCAAATGCAAGTTGAGAAAGAGCTTCAAAATACTGTTAAAGAACTAAAAATGGACATTGCTCAATTATCTAGTAGCGGCCGAATATCTAATTTTGCCAGAAATGAGCTAAAAATGATTCCGGCGAATCCTGAAACGTTAACTATTTATATAAATCAATTTGACTAAAAACTATCAGAAATTCCGCTCAAGGATTACTATCCTTTCATTATCTATGATTTTCACATGGATTGGTTTATCAGCACGCCTATTTCAAATAATGATTATTGATAGTGATGAATATAGAAAGCAAGCTTTTGAACAAGGCCAAAAGCATGAAACGCTCTTACCCGTGAGAGGGAATATTTATGATAGAAACAATATTCCATTGACTCAAAATATTATTCAGTATTCTTTGGGTGCTCACCCTTCCAAAATAAAAGATAAAGTTGGTTTTGCTAAAATCATATCAGAGGTAACAGGTAAAGACGTTGATTATTATATTGATAAACTTGAGAGCCCAAAGAGCTTTGTGACTTTAGACGTCAAATTAAGACAAAATAAAGTACAGCCTATACTTAATCAAAAAATCCCTGGCCTTGTCATTGAAAGAAAGTCGAGAAGAATATATCCACGAGAAAATATTGTTGCGCAAATAGTAGGATTTACTGATATAAATGGATTTGGAGATAAGCTTGATAAAGGTTTGACCGGAATTGAAAAAGAATTTAACTATGAGCTCAGTGGAAAACCTGGGTGGGTAGTAAAACAAGTTAATGGGCAGGGTCAAACACAAATTAAAACAAGCTTTCCAAGTAAACCTCCATTAGATGGGTCAAATATTCAACTCACTATAGACTTAGAATATCAGAGTATACTACATGAAGAATTGTATCGCAGGATAGAAGAAACTCAAGCCAAGGGGGCAATAGGAATAATACTTAATCCTCAAAATGGGGCAATTCTAGCGATGACATCTTTGCCAGATTTCAATCCAAATCAACATGAGCTCTTCCCTGTCGAGAACCAAAAGAATCGAGCTGTGACTGACCAATTTGAGCCTGGATCTACATATAAAATTGTTGCCGCTACTGCTGCGGTAGCCACAGATGCAGTTTCACTTTATGAAGAATTTAATTGCAAAGAAGGGAAAGTAACGATTGCAGGAAAAACTATATCTGACCATGAACAATTTGGGCTTTTAACTTTCCCACAAATAATAGCTCATTCTAGCAATGTCGGTATGATAAAAATCGCTCAAAAGGTGGGGCAAACGCCCCTTTATACATTTTCTAGAGATTTTGGATTTGGATCACAGACTGGTCTTCGTTTCCCTGGAGAATCAAGGGGTAAATTGCGAAAAACAAACGAATGGAGTGATATGTCAATCGCAACTCTTTCAATTGGATATGAAGTTGCAGTTACTGCTCTACAGCTTGCATCTGCATATGCTGCAATTGCTAATGGAGGGATTATTATAAAGCCACGATTAATAAATCAAATTCTATCCCCAAATGAAAAGGTTGTTTATACTGAAAAACCCGAAATAATTAGAAAAGTTGCAAATGCAGAAGTTATACAAACTGTAAAAAATATGCTTGTTGAGGTTGTTGACTATGGCACAGGGAAAAAAGCGAAAATCGAAGGCTGGTCAATTGCTGGAAAAACAGGAACAGCATATAAATTCATTGATGGAAGTTATTCAAATAAATTTGTTTCAAATTTTGTTGGATTTTTTCCTTCAGAAAAACCTCAAATAATTGGCGTTATAATTTTGGATGAGCCAAAGTATGGCTATCATTGGGGTGGCGAGGGTGCTGCTACTGTATTTAATCGAATAGCTAAAAGAGTAATAAATTTAGATGATTCAATAAAATATTCGAAACCTTCACAAAAAAAACAAAATTCTCTTATTGCAGATAAAGAATCATCCCTCCCCTTAGTCCCTTTGCAAACTGTCAATTCTATTTCTAAATATTTAGATGGTTATGCTGTAGTCCCTGATTTGAGAGGAATGAGTATTAAGAAAGCAAAACAAAAACTTATTAAAGCAAATCTACGTGCAAAGTTTAAAGGCTCTGGGCATGTTGTTTGGCAGAGCCCCGTCCCGGGAACAAAAAAACTTCCAGGGACTATATGTGTTATGGGGTTGGAATAATAATTGAAATTGGATAAGCTAATAAAAGATATCTATCAAAACACTTCTTCACTTCCTTTAATGGATGTAAAAAAAATATGCAATCATTCTTCTAAAGCAACTCAAGGAAGTCTATTCATAGCAGTTAAAGGTTTTGCAAAGGATGGTCACGACTACATTAACGATGCTATTGAAAAAGGAGCGTCTGCAATCATATCTGATTCTGAAGTTTTAAATACTATTTCAGTACCAAATATAAAAGTAAAAGATTCAAGGTTGGCCCTTAGCCATATTGCTTCAAGATATTACAATTATCCATCCAAAGAACTGACTATAGTTGGAATTACAGGTACCAATGGCAAAACGACTACCGCATCAATTTTTTACTCAATTTTGAAAGCCAATGGCTGTAATTCTGCGCAGCTTGGGACAATGGGAACTATAACAGATAGTTATAAATCAAAAAAAACACTAACAACTCTTGACCCAATAGATTTACATCAAAAATTTCGTGATTTTGTCAATGATGGCATTACTCATGTCGTGATGGAAGTTTCATCTCATGCTTTAGATCAGTTCAGAGTAGCTGATGTAGACTTTGATATTGGCGTTTTTACAAACCTAGCTCCTGAACATTTAGATTATCATATTAATATGGAAAATTATTTTTCGGCAAAATCCAAATTATTTAAAATGCTTAACTCTTCAAATACAGCTATAGTTAACTATGAAGACAAAATGGCGCCAAATATAGTAAAAATTTCAAAGGCTAAAATAATTTCTTTTTCAAAGGACAGAAATACAACAGTTTATTTATCCGAGCTTTCTCATGATATTAATGGAATAAGATTTATTATTAATACTAAAGAGACAAAGATTCCAATTAATTCTCACCTTATAGGAGAATATAATATTGAAAATATTTTATGTGCGGTTAGTATAGCATTATCCATTGGGATAGAGCCACGCATAATTCAAAAAGGCGTAAATCAATGCAATATTGTTCCTGGGAGAATGGAAAGATTCAATTTAAACAACGGAGCTAAAGCAATTATTGACTATGCCCATACTCCCGATGCGTATGAAAAGGTATTAAGTACAATTCAAAATATCAAACTAGAGAAGTCTAAAATACATGTATTGTTTGGGTGTGGAGGTGATAGAGATAGGGGAAAAAGATCTAAAATGGGTCAAATTGCCGAAAGATATTCTGACAAAATGTGGATTACTCCAGATAATCCTAGGTCAGAAAATATTTTGGATATAAATAATGAGATAATCAAAAATATTAAGACAAAAAATTTTGAGATTTTTAATAATCGTGGTAAAGCCTTACGATTGGCAATAAAAAGTTTAATGAAAGATGATATTTTAGTTGTTTTAGGAAAAGGTAGAGAGGATTTTCAAGAGGTAAAAGGTGAAAAAATTGATTACTCTGATATTAAAATAATTGAAAGTTTTATTGGATGAGAATAGACCTTCCAAGTCCAAAAAAGTTTCATCATATTTTTGAACAGACTCTGGGCAAATCCTTATCAAAAAAAGTGTCTGGGATAACAACTGATAGTCGCGATGTGCATGAAAACGATCTTTACATAGCAATAAGCGGAGAAAATGTGGATGGACATTCTTTTCTACCAGAAGTTTATAAAAAAGGTGCTTGTGCAGCCCTAGTAAACAAAGCTAATCATAGTTTGGAGCTTGAACAATTAGAAGTAGAAAATACAATCAAATCTATTGGTACAGTTGCAAATTGTTGGCGCAATCAATTTCATATACCTATAATAGGTATTACAGGCTCAAATGGAAAAACTTCAACAAAAGAACTATTAAAGCACATTCTGTCATCAAAATATGATGTTCATGCTACAGAAGGAAATTATAATACTTCAATAGGCCTTCCATTAACAATATTAAAATTATCAGAATATCATGGTGCGTCAATATTGGAAATGGGAGCAAATCAACCTGGTGATATTGAGTTACTTTGCAAAATAGCTGACCCAAATTATGGTTTAATCACAAATATTGCACCAGCGCATTTAGAAGGTTTTGGAAATATTGATAATATCGCAAAAACTAAAGGAGCTTTGTTTGAGCACCTTTCTGATGGAACTTCATTTGTAAATATAGCTGACCATCGAATTAAAAATATCAAGGCTTCAGGAAAAATTGTAACTTATGGGCTAACTTCAAATTGTGACTATCCTGCAGACCTTCATCATAATGATGAAGGTTCGATAGTTCTCACAATTGACTCTGAAGAGGTCGAAACCAAATCAGTTAATCTCTCTTTCGCCAAAAATGTGCTTGCTTGTTCAGCTATAGCATGCGAATTAGATATCAATTGGGAAGCTATCAAAGAAAGAATAATGACATTTAAAGCGCCAAAAGGTCGTTGTGAAATTAAATCTAATGGTAAAATCACAATAATAGATGATACTTATAACGCTAATATTGAATCTACATTAGCAGCAATTGATTATCTTAAAGCGTTTAGTGGAAATGAAAATAAAATTTTCATTTTTGGAGACATGCTCGAGCTAGGTGACCATTCTGAAAAACAACATCGTAAAATTGGGGAAAAATGTAACGAAGCAAAGTTATATGCTGTTTTAACAATTGGAAATGAAACAATCGCAACAAATGATGAAATCAATCAATCAACAATTCATAAGCATTTTGATGATAAAAATGATCTAATCTCATATTTTAATGAAATTTGCAATGAAAATGATAAAATATTGGTTAAGGGTTCAAGAGGAATGCATATGGAAGAGATAGTGAATTCAATTTTAGGATAAATTTATGCTATACTATATACTATATCCACTAAGAGAATATTTTTCACCATTGAATGTTTTTCAATACATTACATTTCGAAGTGCTATTGCCGCAATTCTAGCGCTAATTATTAGTTTTACCCTTGGTCCATTGATAATAAATCAACTTCAAAAAAGACAAATAGGTGAAAAAATCAGAGAGCATGGACCACAAACCCATATTTCAAAAGAAGGTACTCCTACTATGGGAGGCTTTATAATTTTGATATCAATTTTACTCCCTACCTTACTATTCGCAGATATATATAACCCTTTTGTACAAATTTTAGTTATATCAACTATTTGGATGGGGCTTATTGGATTTATAGATGATTACTTAAAATCAATAAAAAAGATTGAGAAAGGGTTGGTAGCAAAATATAAGTTAGCTGGGCAAGTTGCAATTGGTTTAATTATTACTTATTGGATTTACAATACTCCAGCATGGGATAATTTTAGAACAGTTACATCTATACCTTTCTTAAAGGATACAGTTGTAGACTTTGGATTACTATATCCTCTAATGATAATTTTGGTCGTTACTTCTACATCTAATGCTGTTAATCTAACTGATGGCCTCGATGGTCTTGCGGCTGGATTACTTGCAATTTCATTTTCAGTATTTTCAATTATTGCATATGTAAGTGGTCGAGTAGATTTTTCTGATTATTTAAATATAATTTATCTACCAGGTGCTGGAGAACTAACAATTTTTACAGCAGCTTGTGTAGGAGCATGCCTGGGCTATCTTTGGTTCAACTCATCCCCCGCTGAAGTTTTTATGGGCGATATTGGATCACTGTCCACTGGTTCAGCCTTAGGAACTTTGGCGATATTACTAAAAAAAGAGTTTTTGTTAATCATCATAGGTGGACTATTTGTAGCTGAAGCTATATCAGTTATTCTACAAGTTGGATATTACCGTTATACAAAAAATAAATATGGTGAAGGGAAAAAAATATTTTTGATGGCTCCGATTCACCATCATTTTGAGCTAAAGGGGTTGCCTGAATCCAAAGTAGTAATACGCTTTTGGATCGTAGGTCTACTGCTCGCTCTACTAACAATTACTACTTTTAAAATTCGTTAATGAATATAGAAACAAAAAATCAAATAAACATAAATGACTCAAAAGTTGCCATACTTGGCTTAGGTAAGAGTGGAGAAGGTGCGGCTCGTCTAGCAAATTATTTAGGTGCAAATGTAATTGTCAGCGATAATAATACTAATGATCAAATAAAAAATATATCAAAAGACCTAGAATTAATTGGCATAGAAGTTGAATTAGGACAACATACAAAAAAAATCCTTAATGCTGACTTGTGGATTATTTCTCCAGGAATTTCCCAAGAAGAGCAAATATTCCATAAGGCAAAATCAAACGGTATTCCAATTATAAGTGAAATTGAATTCGCCAGCTGGTATACTACAAATCCTATTATCAGTGTTACCGGATCAAATGGGAAAACAACAACAGTTAATTTGATTTTTCAAATGTGCAATTTCAAGCCAATGAACCCAATATTAGTAGGCAATATTGGGACTTCTTTCTCAAGTGTAATCTTAGATGACTTAAAAAACAAACCAAATAATAGACTTTATATTTTAGAGGTTTCAAGCTTTCAAATGGAAGCCATTGTGCATTTCAAACCATATATTTCACTATTATTAAATATTACCCCTGATCATTTAGATAGATATCCTAGCATGACTGAGTATGCTCATGCAAAGCTTAATATGATTAAGAATCAAACTGACAAAGATCATATCGTTTACAACATAGATGATGAAATTCTCAAAAAAAGAATAGATGGAAATCAATCAAATTCCCAAGGTTTCAGTATTGCAGAAAATGACCAAACAATCTTTTACATTAAGAATTCAAAAATTTGTAAAAACAATTCAGAGTTAATTTGTATTGAAGAACTGAATCTTCCTGGAAAGCATAATCTAGCAAATTCTTTAGCAGCAGCAACGGTAGCTAGCCTAATGGGTGCTAGGGATACTCAAATCTCTAAAGTTTTGAAAACCTTTACTGGAGTTGAACACCGTCTTGAATTTGTATCTAGCGTTTCAGGTGTATCATATTATAACGATTCTAAAGCAACAAATCTTGAATCAGTTAAAGTTGCGATAAATAGCTTTGAAAATAAAATCTATCTAATATTAGGTGGTAAAGATAAAGGAGGAGATTTTGAAGAGCTTATTCCGTTATTAAAAGAAAAAGTTAAAAATGTAATTATTTTTGGAGAGGCAACCGAAAAAATTTCATTAGCTCTAAGGGATGCGGTAAGGTTAAAGCAAGTAAAAAACCTTAAGGATGCGGTAGAGTTCTGTCATCTGGAAGCAACGCCCGGAGATACGGTTCTTTTATCTCCGGGTTGCGCCAGTTTTGATCAATTCGCAAATTATGAGGAAAGAGGACAAATCTTTAAAGAATTTGTAAATAACATAGCAACTGCATGAATTATCTAGATATTATTACAAAAAAATACGACCAATGGTTATTGGGGTTAATAATTGTCCTTTGTGGGCTAGGGACAGTTATGCTCTATAGTGCAAGTTCTTCTTACTCTCTTCATGAAACAAGCGGCATTTCAGATACACTATTTCTTCGCTCTCATTTGAAAAGATTGATTATCGGCATAATAATCATGTTTTTCTTTATCATTTTAGATTATCGAAAATTAAAGATTATAGCACCTTATCTAATGATTGGTTCTATAATATTACTACTATTAACAAAAGCTATTTATGTTATTAAAGGAATTGATTTTCCTGCCCGATGGTTAAACCTTGGAATCGTAAATATACAAACATCAGATCTAGCCAGGTTTTCACTAATTCTATATTTAGCATACTATATTGATAAAAAAAGGGATAATCTGAAAAATTTTTACAGTGGGTTTATTACTCCTGTTATATTGATGGCATGTATTTTATTCACAATTGTAATTCAACCTGATTTTAGTACTGCTGCAGTAATTGGATTAATTGGAATATCAATGCTTTTTATTGGAGGTGCTCGACTTACTCATATTACATCGACAGCTATAATTGCTACAATCGTGATGATTCCAGTAATGCTGATGAAATCTTATAGAATGAAAAGAGTAATTTACTGGTTGAGCTCAGTTTTTGGCTTTAATGGAGACTCAGCTCAACAGATAGGTGGTTATCAAGCCCAACAATCTCTAATAAGTCTTGGTAATGGTGGATTTGGAGGATTAGGCCTTGGAAACAGTTTAGAAAAAAATCTTTTCCTACCTACGCCCCATACAGATTTTATTTTTGCAATAATTGGAGAAGAATTAGGCCTATGGGGAGCGATTTCTGTTCTAACAATATTTCTAATGATATTTCAGAGAGGAATAAAAATCGCAAAAGAGACAAACGATCCATTTGGTATAATGCTGACTATAGGAATTTCATTTAGCATAATTATTTATACATTTATAAATGTTGCAGTTGTTACTGGAATTTTTCCTGTGACTGGATTACCTATTCCTTTAATTAGTCATGGTGGAAGTAATCTCGTAATTAATCTGGCATGTATGGGAATTCTTCTAAATATAAGCCAAGCTAAAAGAAGTATAAATCATAATTCAAGTTGGAGACCAAATTTTTAGTGAATGATCAAATAAAAATTGTTATTTCCGGCGGAGGTACGGGCGGACACCTCTTCCCAGCTTTAGCGATTAGGGATGAAATTAATAATCGTTATCCCAAATCTAGTATTCATTATATAGGATCAAAATTTGGGATTGAAAAAGATGTTATTCCTATAAAAAATATTTCTCATTCCCTTCTACCAATTAGAGGTTTTCAGCGAAATATGAATTTGGGAAGTTTTGGAAAAAATATTCTACTACCTTTAAGAGTTTTTTCTTCAATTATAAAGGTGAAAAAATTGTTTGATGAAATCAGTCCTAATTTAGTTATTGGGACTGGTGGTTATGCTGCTGCAATACCTCTAAGGGAGGGTATAAATAGAGGAATCCCAACTCTTATCCAAGAACAAAATTCCTATCCCGGAGTGACTACTCGTTGGTTTTCAAAACAAGCAAATAAAGTATGTATTGCTTTTGAAGATGCAAAAAAGTTTATAAATAATAAAAGCGTGCTTTCTGGGAATCCCATAAGAAAAGATATTAGCAAAGGCAACAAAGAGAAGGCCTTAAAAGAGTATAGATTTAATCAAAATAAAAAAACATTGTTTGTATTTGGTGGAAGCCAAGGCTCATTATATTTAAATCAAGTAATGGAAAAAATTCTTCCTTCATTAACTATTTCAGATATTCAAGTCATTTGGCAAACAGGAAAAGATCTTTATCAAAATTATAGTCATAATCAATCTGATATGACCAAGGTTTTACCATTTATTGAAAATATGGCTAATGCTTATGCCTTGAGTGATTTAGTAATAAGTAGATCCGGTGCCATTACATGTTCTGAACTTACTATATGTGGCAAACCATCAATTTTAGTTCCTTTGTCTAATTCAGCCGCAGATCATCAAATAAAAAATGCAAATGCGTTAGTAAAAAATGGAGCGGCCTGTATGTTAGAAGAAAAAAATATTAATCCTAAAAGATTTTCAATAACTATTCAAAATCTTTTATTAGATGATGAACAGCTTAAAAGTATGTCAAAAGCTAGCTTAAAACTTGGAAAACCTAAAGCGACATCAGATATTGTTGATGAAGCGATAGCGCTTATAAAATAATGTTTCACAAAGTAAATAATATTCATTTTGTAGGTATTGGTGGAATAGGAATGAGTGGAATTGCTGAACTATTAATTAATTTGGGATTTTCAATTAGTGGGTCAGATCTTGCAGAATCTGAAATAACAAAAAAATTAAAGAAAAATGGAGCAAAGATATATAGGGGTCACAACAAACGAAATATAATAGATGCTGAAGTAATAGTTTACTCAAGCGCAGTTCCAAAAAATAACCCAGAATTGATGGCTGCAAAAACCTTAAAAATTCCAATTATAAAAAGAGCTGAAATGCTAGGAGAACTCATTGCCTTAAAGCAAACAAGTATTGGTGTAGCTGGAACTCATGGAAAAACTTCGACATCTTCTATGCTTGGTGCTCTATTAACCTATGGCAAAATGGATCCAACTCTAGTTGTGGGAGGTTTAGTGCAAAACCTTAATACTAACTCTCTATTAGGTCAAAGCGATTTTATTGTGGTAGAAGCTGACGAGTACGATAAAAGCTTTTTACAAATGAAACCTACACTAGCAATAATTAATAATATTGAAGAAGAACATATGGATTGTTATGAAGGCATAGACGATCTACATAAATCATTTATTCAATATGCTAATTCCGTTCCATTTTATGGAGGAGTTGCAGTATGCATTGATTCAATTGGTGTCCAAGAGATTTTGTCAAAAATAGAAAGGCCAATAATCACTTATGGTATATCTGAACAAGCAACTATAAAAGCAAATGATATTAATTATAATGAACAAGAAACATCATATACTCTTTATAAAAACAATAAAAAATGTGGTAAAGTAAAATTAAATGTCCCTGGGAAACACAATGTTTTGAATTCTCTAGCGGCAATTGCAATAGGATTTGAATTAGGACTAGATGAAAAAACTATTATAAATGGAATTAACAGCTATTATGGAGTAAGAAGACGATTTGAAATTAAAGGAGAATGTAAGGGAATAATGGTTGTTGATGATTATGCGCACCACCCAACTGAAGTTGAAGCAACATTAGAAGCAGCAAAAAAAGGTTGGAATCGAAGGATTATATCAGTCTTTCAACCTCACCTCTTTTCAAGAACAAAAACTTTTTATAATGAATTTGCTAGAGCATTTATGAATTCTGACATATTGTTAGTTACTGAAATTTATCCTGCTAGAGAAAAACCGATTGATGGGATTTCTGGGAAATTAATTTTTGATGCAGCAAAAGCCAAAGGACATAAAAACGTTCATTTTATTAATGATCTAGAAAAAATAAATATTACCTTAGATAAAATAACTAAAAAAAATGATATGGTAATTACTATAGGTGCAGGAACTATTTGGAGATATGGACAAAGTTATTTTGAACACCTATCAAATAATACTGGAGCTTAAGATTGGACAAAATGATTGAATTAAGAAGAATAGTTGAAGGGCCAATGCTAATAGACGAATTAATGTCTAAACATACTTCATATGGTATAGGAGGACCCGCAAAAGCCTATATAACGCCAAAAAATACATTTGATTTAGCCAATATATTGCAATTTGCTAAAAAACATAATATCCCAACTTATTTTGTTGGATCAGGGTCAAACTTATTGGTATCTGATGATGGAATTGATGGATTAGTAATAACCTTAGGCAAATCACTTAAAGATTTAAAAATAATTGAATCAACAGTTTATGCTGAATCAGGTGTAATGCTCGGGAAATTAGTTAAAGAATGTATAAATCGTAATCTTTCAGGAATTGAAAGCTTAGTAGGAGTTCCAGGAACACTTGGTGGCGCTTTAGTTATGAACGCTGGTGCTTTTGGGGGTGAAATCTCCAACTGCTTAATCAATGTTAGTTCCATGAATATGTTTGGAGAAATAAAAAAATATAATAAGAACGATATTAATTTTAGCTACAGGAGTTCTACGTTTCCAAAAAATGAAATAATAATTAGTGCAAAGTTTAAATTAATTAAAAGTGATAAGGATACAGTAAATCTGAAAAAACTAGATGCCAGTGGTGGTAGGAAAGCAACACAACCATTAAAGTTTCGTTCTGCAGGAAGTGTATTTAAGAATCCAACTACTGGACATGCTGCAGGATATTATATTGATCAGGCAGGATTAAAGGGGACAAAGGTTGGAGATGCAGAAATATCCCCTATTCATGCAAATTTTTTTGTTAACCATGGTAATGCAAAAGCAAACGACATAATTGAATTAATTAAAATCGCAAAAAAGACCGTAAAAGAAAAATTTGGTGTTCTACTTGAATTAGAATTAAAAACATTAGGATTTAAATCCGGGACCTTCAAAGTATGAAAAAAAATAAAAGAGAGAGAATTGATTTAAGAAAAAAAATTGGAATTACCATATGTATTATTTTTGTTCTAATATTATTTAGCTCAATCAAATGGGCTACATACCAACAAATATTTCAATTTAAAATAACAGAAATATCTGGTTTCAAAATCTTAGATCGTCAAGATTATGTTGAGACAATTAATAAGTTAAATATAGATAATCATAACTTAAATATAGTTGAAATCTCACGAGCTTTGGAGGAAATACCTTTTGTGAAAGCTGCGAGAGTAAGTAGACATTTTCCAAAAAATTTTAAAATTCAAATTTCTGAAAGAAAACCCATAGGAATTATAAATATTGATGAGCAATTAATGATAGATGATGAAGGCGTGATTTTACCTGGAGGAATTTATAGTGAAAATTACCTTGTTCCTGTTCTTTCAGGTTTTAATTCAGCCAAAGAACTTTACCCTGAAGGTAGAAAAACGTTTTCAGTTAAGGTCAATGAAGCTGTTAAAATATTAAAAATTTTATCAGATGAGTATTCTGATCTTTATGAAAATATATCAGAATTAACATTAAATAAAGATGATGAATATGTCATTATTCTTGCTGATCGCCCAACAAGAGTAATTCTTGGGAAAAATGATATTAATAAAAAATTACATGTTTTAAAAAGTTTTGATAAAGCTTTAGGACAACGACAATTAACTGATTTTCAGTTACTTGACATGCGGTATCAAAAACAACTAGTAGCAAGGGAGTGGACATGATTCGTTCGAGCCGAAAAATAGAATCTTATATTCATAGTGGTTTAGATATAGGATCAAATAAAATATGTTGTGCTATCACAGAAATCAACCCAGAAACTGATAGCGTAAAGCTATTAGGTATCGGCACCTCCCCTGCTACTGGAATAAATAAGGGTTCTATCACCCATAGAGATCAATTAATTGATGAAATGGAAAATGCTTTTAAAGAAGCACAATTAATGGCAGATATAAATATTGAAAATATTTCTCTGGGAATTTCAGGGGATCATATTCGTGGAATAAACACTCAAGGTGCAATTGCAATTGGTGGTAATAACGGATCAAATATCTCTTTACAAAATGAAATCTCAAATAATGACGTTAATAGTGTACTAGAATTAGCAAAAGGGATTTCGTTGCCAATGGACAGAGATATACTTCATATTCTTCCTCAAGAGTATGTGATTGACTCAATGGATTCGATCAAAGATCCAGTAGGTTTGACTGGAAGAAGATTAGAAGCTCGAGTACATATAATTACTGTTGCTACAAGTGCGGCAACAAATCTAGCCTCTTGCGCAGAAGAACTTGGAGTAAATGTAGATGGTATAATATATCAAGGATTAGCTTCGAGTTTATCTACGCTAGAGGAAGACGAAAAAAAACTAGGTGTAGTTTGTGTTGATATCGGTGCAACAACAACAGATATAATTGTCTACTTTGATGGGGGTGTTAGACACACTTCAACATTAGGTATAGGTGCAGCTAGTATAACAAATGATATAGCTGTAATGCTTCAAATTGGAATTGAAGAAGCAGAAAAAATTAAAATAACATATGGGTCAGCAAAAGCCTCTATGTCATCTCCTGAGTTAGAGTTTGAGCTTCCATCAAAAAATGGAAGTCTAGAACGAAAAATTTCAGAGCATGAATTGTCACGATATGTAGAAGCGAGAATGGTTGAAATTCTTCAATTAGTTCTTAGAGAAGTTGCGCGAGCAGATGTTAATGAAAAATTAACATATGGTATGGTTATTACTGGTGGTGGTTCTGAACTGAAGAATTTAGCTGGACTAGCTGAAGAAACAGTAAATATGCCCATTAGAATTGGTAAACCAAATAATATAAGTGGAGCCGTAGATATAGCATCTGGACCATCATACGCGAGCGCTATTGGACTTAGCCAATGGAAAAAATTTGGAAATGAATTAAATAATCAAAAATCAGATGAGATGTTTTTTAAGGGCGCCTTAAATAAAATGAAAAATTTATTTAATGAATTTTTTTAAAAATTTCTAAACATACCAAAGGAAAGAAAGGAGCAATAATATGCTTTTCGAATTTGATAGTTTGGCAGAGCAAAAAGCAAATCTAAAGGTTATCGGTGTTGGAGGAGCTGGAGGCAATGCTGTAAATAGGATGATACAAGCTGGGATGAGCGGTGTTGATTTTATGGTTGTAAATACTGATGCACAAGACCTTGAAAATAATGCTGCTGAAAATAAAATACAGATCGGGAAAAATCTTACTAAAGGGCTTGGTGCAGGTGCAAAGGCTGAAATTGGCAAAGATGCAATGGATGCGGATAAAGAAGTAGTAAAGTCAATTGTAGAGGGTGCCGATATGGTATTTATTACCGCTGGAATGGGTGGTGGGACAGGAACTGGTGCAGCACCAATAGTAGCTCAGATTGCTAGAGA
>CACHMU010000016.1 GCA_902581045.1 uncultured Fidelibacterota bacterium
TTAGCTGTTATAGGCGGAGCTATTAAAGATGTTGCAGGTAATACATCTTTATTAGTCCTCCCAAGCCCAGGTGCTGCAAACTCCCTAGGTGCTAACAAGGATCTTGTTATCGATGGAGTGAGGCCTATCATTGAAAAAGTCACAATGACCAAAAGAAATGAAAACGTAGAAGTAAAGATGAGCGAGCTTGTCTATAATACAGGTCAAGGTAGTGGTGAGTTAGAGATTAGTGATTTTAAATATGCTCTTGAAGGAGGAACAGCATCATTGATCAGCTTTGCCCCATTTACAATTTCAAAGAAAGATAGCACGTATACGTTAGATCTGCAGGTCCAAGGATATGCAAATGGTGATGAGGAATTAACTGTTAAACCCGTCGAAAAAAGTATCTATGATCTTGCGGGAAATGAAATGAAAACACTTCAAGATAGTAATACGGTATATTTGCTGGAATCAATACCCCCAATGATCACAGATGCAACGTTAGCAGTCGATAATAGTACTGTTGATGTTACTTTTAGTGAAGAACCATTCAGCACTGATAATGGTAGTGGTGATCTTGAGGTCACCGATTTTACGTTTTCAATTAGTGGAGGTGTCGCAACACTTGTTAGTAATAATCCATCCACAATTACAGGTTCAGGAAAAACATTCACCTTAGGTATCAGTTTGTCCACGTTAGCAGATGGAAATGAAAAATTAACCATTAATCCCGTTGACGATAGTATTTATGATGCTTTAGGAAACGAATCATTGACAAAACAATCCAATAATGTTGTGCGATTAAATGATTTTGTGGCACCTAGCGTAACAAGCGTTATTGGTGTTGAAAACAATATTATTTCTCCAACTGAAAATGCATATATACAGCTCGTTATTTCTGAACAGTTAGCATCAGCCAAGGTCGATGTTGTATCAAAATTAGGCGATAGTATTATTGATTCTTATTTGATTCAAAAAGATAGAATAAATATAACCCTAGAGGCCGGCTTTGTAAGTGGTGATAGTATTGAAATAACGGCTGAGGCTTTAACAGATATATCAAATAATATCGGAATTAAAAATACATATAAATACTACGTTTCAATATTAGGTGATTATAACAATGACAATTCTATTGATATATCAGATCTAAATAACTTTGTTAGCGCATGGAAAGCTAAGTCTTTGTCCTACGAATTAGGACCAGTTACAGGAACCGCACCTCATTTCAAGCCAAACGTAGATGGTGTATTTAATGCACGCGATGGAATGGCTTTTTATCGTATGTGGCATTGGGACTATGGTAGGGTAGGTAAAATGAAGGCTAAAATGGGTCCTCAAATTGGTCAAGACCTAAATAGTAGGGTAATCCGTGATAAGCTAATGATCCAGCCGCCTAAAGGCACTCATGCCTCTGAGTTGATAATCAATTATTTACCGAACGAGATTCAGATTAAACCGCTCTCAATGAATACTCAAACAGATCTTCCGATAAGCTTAGCTAAGCAAGATACGTCATTAGGGGAGCTAATCACAAATCACATCCATTCTATCAATGAAACAATCGTATTTGATATAAATGATTTACGCGTTGAACAGGCATTAATACAAATTTCATATCGATACATTGATGAAGAGAATCAAGTAATGGGATCTGGATATGATGAAATATTGCTATCTCCAGTTCCAGAAGAATTTGCGTTGCATCAAAACTACCCAAATCCATTTAATCCAATTACAACAATTCAATATGATATTCCTTATCAGACCGATATTAGGTTAATAATTTTTGATATACTGGGAAGAGAAGTGACCAAATTAGTCGATCAGACTTTAGACGCTGGATATCATTCAACGATTTGGAATGGCCAAGATAGTTTTGGTTTACCTGTTTCAGCAGGTATTTACTTTTTTCAAATTCAGAGCAATGATTTTGTTAAAACTCAAAAAATGATTCTTTTAAAATAAATATATGAACAGAACAATTGTAGAGATCATTGGATTTCTTAGTCTTGTTGGCTCCTTAGCATTTGTTGGTGTTGAAATTAGACAGAATACGAGCGCAGTAAGAGGAGCGACAAATCAAGCCATCTCAGATCAGGTTGGTGAACTGATGTTGACAATCGCAACTGATGATAATTTAGCTCGCCTTGTAAAAAGATTATATGATGGTGAAACTCAAAATCAATTTGACCCAGTAGATGACATGCGTCTCTTTATGACTATCATGACTGGCTTACGAAGGATTGAAAATATATTTTTACAAATAGAGGATGGTATATTAGACGATAGAGCGTTTGATCGGATTGGCTTGAGTTTTTATCGTTCGAATTACGGTCGAGAAATTTGGCAGGCCAATAGACAGTTCTTTGATCGTGAATTTGTTCCATTTTTTGATGAACTTATCAACAAGGAATGATAGTGTGATCATTAAAGCAAGGTTAATTGTTTCATTTTCTTTAATTGCATTATTCTTATCGTGTGAAAAACCATCATCATACTCAATCATAAAGAATTGGCCGATTGTCCCTGAGGCATTAGTGATGGGGCAAGTGACTGGTGTCGGAGTAAATACCAATGATGAAATTATTGTGTTTCATCGTGCAGATAGAGGATGGATGGATCCAATGCCTGAAACTCCGATCAAACAGGCAACGATATTTATTTTTGATTCAAAATCGGGTGAATTAGTGGATTATTTTGGTTCAAATGAATTCATTATGCCTCATGGGCTAAGCATTGATGCAGAAAATAATATTTGGATAACTGATGTTGGCGCTCATCAGGTTAAAAAATACTCACCAGAAGGGAATCTATTACTAACTTTAGGTAAATACAGAGAATCAAGTCAGGACATAGATCATTTTGCTCGTCCTACTGATATATCTTTTGACTCAAATGGTAATATTTATGTGAGTGATGGCTATTGGAACACACGGGTTATAAAATTTTCTAAAAATGGTACATTTATTTCTCAGTGGGGAGAACCTGGAAAACAGGCAGGTAAATTTAATTTGCCTCATGGTATATCAATTGATCAGAATGATCATGTTTATGTTGCTGATCGGACAAATTCACGGATACAAATATTTGATGATCAAGGAAAATTCATAAATCAGGTTAGCCGAGATCAAATAGGTCGACCATTTAGTGTAACCACACTAAATCATCTCATCTATGTGATTGATGGAGGCTATCAGCCGAATAATACACGATCTTATGTATATGTTCTTAATCGTGAAGATAAGGAGATAATAAGCAAATTTGATGCTAGCCTGACAATAGATACCTCAAATCTTGGCCACGATATCGCAGTTGATTCTAATGGCTCTATTTATGTTGCAGATGCTTGGGCAAATACCCTAAGAAAATTTGAATTAAAATAATGCAGTCGTATCTGGCTCTACAGTTGTAGAGTCGATATTAAGTTCTGTTGTATCAGGCGCAAGCACCACCGGCCGTTTCGCTAAAAACTTACTAATGTGTCTTCTTATGTGATCTGTCCAAATGTCATAACCATAGGTATTTAGATGCACGCCATCAGTTGAATAATCTTTGGTCATCAAACCATTCTCATTTGCAAAGATTGAATGAAGATCAATAATCGTAACCTCTGGCTGAGCATTATTGATAATGCTGCTATTAATTCGATTTATTTGATCTACTATATCCTCACGATGCGTAGGTAGTATCGTTTGTAAATATAATTTAGTTTTTGGTATCTCATTTCGGAGACGTTCTAAGATTTCAATGATGTTTTCTGATATATAATTTTCAGTTTGTTCACCTTCTGGAAGATTCATAGCATATATATCATTGATTCCAATAAGTAAAAATATGGCTAATGGCTTAAAATATATAATTTCATCAAGTCTTTCTAAGATGCCATCAGTAATATCACCCGAAATTCCTCTATTGGAGATATTTGTAGAGCTAAAACGGTCATTCCAATCATTTGCATCTTCTGTGATGCTGTTTCCTAACAAGACGATTTTATCAAAGCCGATTGGATCTTCTTTGAAAATTTTAATCCGTTTGACGTAAAAATCTTTTTGCCAATCTTTTTGATATTTTATGTCTGCATTTGGCTTAGGATAAATATTGTCAGGTACACCATTAGTATTGCTTTGACATGCAAATATAAATAATAAAAATAATGATATTTTTGTATAGTGTTTCATTTTTTACCAATCATAACCTATTATGAAATTAATATGTATATTATCAACTAATAACGAAAACAGAAATTAAAATAGAATTGATTTTTTGTTGCTCCTGAATCATTTCTGAATTAATCTCTGCATTCTCTAATTATAAAGGAAAATCATATGCAACCCATGTCTTTAAATAAATTAGCAGGTCTTTCATATTGTATTGGAGCAGTTCTAATTACGATTCCATTTTTATTGCAAATAACAGCAGGAGGTACTCCAGAAGAAGGAACCTTGATCTGGCGATATTTTTCAAATAGTATTCTTGAAGGAGGTAATCTTAGCCTCTTATTTCCTTTAATGTCTATTACAGGGATTGCTTTCTTGATCTTTGCTACGTATACACTCAACGGAATACTTCAAAAAGAAAAAGAAGATGGCATATTAAGCTTGGGTACTGTATTTATGATACTTGGTTCCATCGGTTTTATGTTTGTTTGGGCTCTTGATTATCACATTTTATGGGGACAGGATGTAGTTGGAGAGTGGACCGAAGCAGCCCTTGGTATGACCATGGAGATCGGAATAGTGGTACTATTTGGAGCTGTTAATTGGGCCGGTGTCCAGTGCTTTGCATCTGCTTTGGCTTTTAGAGGATATGGCAATCCTATATTAATGAAGATCACTTCTGCTTTTGCAGGTCTTCATGTTGTGAATCATTGGTATACAATTTTTACTTTAGATTCAATGAGTTCAAATTCGATCATGCCTTTTTTCATTGGTATGTCAATCGGCCAATTGGTCTTATTCGCATTTAATATCTCACTTGGTATGGGCCTATTGAAAAAGGGTTAACTTTTTTAAAAAAGAAAGTGTTTTATGAAAAGATTTTCCACATTAATACTATTTATATTTTCAATTAACGCTCAAGAAAGTGACAACATTCTGAATAAGAATGGATATGACGATTTCGATTCTCCTAAGTTTGAAAATAAACGAATAGATTCATCAATACCAAGACCGACGACGATCCTCCAAAGCTCAATGGTAAATAGTAATCCAGGATTTTTATCTGCAGTATTGGATTCTGTTTTTGAAGATTCAACGTATTTATTTAATATTTTTACGAACGATCCCGACCCTGATGATATCACTGTTTCCGTCACATCAAACCCTAGCTGGCTTTCTTTGACAGCAAAGCCTGGTGGAAAGATGACTGATATTACAAAATATCCATATATAGCAAATCAGCTCGCTAAAGATACACCCATTGACTATGTGACTGATATTGAATTTGATAATGATGGAAATTTATACTATGTTGATTATGGTCGTCATATTGTGCGTAAAATAGGATCTGATGGAAAAGTAACTGATTTTGCCGGGTCTCATGTTCGTGGTGGAAGTGGGCCTGGTCCAGCTACGTCTGCTAGAATGAATGTGCCTGCTGATATTGCATTTGATTCGAATGGGAATATGTATATTGTTGAAAGAAATGCTAACATAGTTAGAAAAGTTGATACGAATGGCACTATAAAAACGATAGCAGGAACAGGCGAAGGTGGATATAGTGGTGATGGCGGTGCAGCGATCTCAGCTAAATTATTATATCCTTATGGCATTGATGTTGACCCATCAGGGAATATATATATTGCTGATACATATAATCATGTTATTCGAAAAATTGATACAAACGGAAATATTAGCACAATAGCAGGAACTGCTCAAACAGCTGGTTTTAGTGGAGATAATGGCTTAGCTACATCAGCAAAATTAAATTATCCCTCTTCGTTAAAATTTGCTTCAATCAATGGTGTTGATCTTTTGTATATATCCGATTGGGGAAATCATGCCATTAGAACTATATTTATTGGCTCAGGCCTTATAACAACTGTTGTAGGCACGGGTGGGTCTGCTGGCTTCAGTGGCGATGGCGGCTTAGCTACATCAGCAAAACTAAATAATCCTTATGGCGTAACACTTGATGCTAGCAATAATTTATATATTGCTGATTTTGGCAATCACTGCATTCGAAAATTAGACGCTAGTACCGGAGTAATTACCACATTTGCAGGCACTGGCAGTTCTCCTGGCTTTAGCGGCGATGATGGGGCAGCTGTATCCGCAAAATTATATGCCCCTGAAAATGTAACATTTTATAATAATCAATTATATATATCTGACTCTGGAAATGATAAGATCAGGAAAGTTAGTAATGCAAATAGTTCTGATTCAGACTTAAGACTTATTTCGACAATTGCTGGTTTGGCACCTATGACAGGAGATCCTAATGATAATATGATATCAGCGTCGACTGCTTTAGCAGGTCTCCCTAGAAATCCTGTTTTTGATAACAAGGGTAATTTGTTTTATGCTGATCAATATAACCATATGATCCGCGCGATAATAATGGATCCTAATGCTACAGCAGATAAAGGCAAGATATCCAATGTGGTAGGGAAAGGTTCAAGAGGTTTTAGTGGTGATGGTGGAGACGCATCTTTGGCTGAACTAGATAACCCTAGAGCCGTTGCAATCGATAATACGGGTAATATTTATATATCAGATAGAGGGAATTTTCGTATAAGAAAAGTTGATGCATCTACTGGTATCATCACAACCTTTGCAGGCACAGGTGAATCTGGATATAGTGGAGATGGCGGACCAGCAAACCAAGCAAAAATAACTTTTTCATATCAACTTGCAATTCGTGATGGAAATCTCTATTTCGCAGATCATGACAATCATGTGATTCGTAAAATAGACACCAATGGTATTATCACTACAATTGCAGGAAATAATACAAAAGGAAATAGTGGAGATGGGGGAGCTGCAACATCTGCTCAACTGAATCAACCTTTGGGTGTGGCTTTCGATTCAAAGGGGAATTTATTTATTGGTGATTATGGGAATCACGTTATCAGAAAATTAGATACCGATGGAAATATTTCCACAGTCGCGGGCAATGGTAATGCTGGATTGAGTGGAGATGGCGGTTTGGCAACCTCGGCAACACTATATTGGCCATCTGTCTTGGCAATCGACAAAAGTGATAATATTTATATTGTTGATAGCGAAAACAATTCTATAAGGAAAGTATGGAAAAATGGAGTCATTAAAACGATAGCTGGATATGGTGCAAGAGGCTATTCCTTGCCAACTACAGGTACCTCCACTGCTTTAAGTGCGCCCTTTGGAATTGCTCTTGATAGCTTACAAAATATTTATATAACTGATTCTTGGAATTTTATGATCAGAAAACTAGACGCTTCATATCATACTCTTTCTGGAACACCAACAAATTCTGATGTTGGTACAAAAACTATGACCTTAACTGCTACAGATGGTCAAGGTGGTACAAAAACTCAAGATTTTACATTGAAAGTGATCAATGTCAATGATGCACCTGAGATTGCGCCAATAGGCGGTCAAACTGTCGAGGAAGACTCTGACATAAAGTCAATTAAAATTGTCGCAACAGATGTAGATAGTGAGACTATAACCTATTCAGCTTTTTCTGATACATCTGGTTTAAAACTTACCGTCTCAAATGACACGATCTATATAAAGCCTGCAACTGATTATTTCGGTGTTGCAAAGGTTACCGCAATGGCCAGTGATGGTAAACTAACAGATTCTTTAACATTCAATTATACTGTTACAAATATTCAAGATAAACCAACACCATTTGATTGGTTAAGTCCTGTCACCGATACGCTTAATCTGACTAAAACAAATCTTTTAAATTTTGCTTATCAATTTAAATGGTCAGAAAGTAAAGATATGGATAATGAACAGGTCAAGTATCTTCTCTATGCAAAGATTGGTCTTACTCCATGGCAACATATTAATGAAGGACTTTTGCTTGATTCAACGAATTTATCTATTAGATATCAAGACTTTTTAGAGGGTGCATTTGAGAACTTTCCAAATGTCCCAGCAGCGACAGTAAGATTTACAATTAGCGCAACTGATGATATTGATACGGTTAAAGTAAGCAATGCAGATCGCATATTGTTTATTAACCGATATCAGTATCTATCAACTGTAGATGATCAGATACCAGCTACATTCGCTCTTCATGAGAATTATCCAAACCCATTCAACCCAACCACAACACTTCGTTTTGATCTTCCTGAGGTAAGTGATGTGAGTGTCGTGATCTATAATATGCTAGGACAGAAGGTAAGAACATTTAATATGAATAGGATATCAGCTGGCTCTCATTCGATCAAATGGAACGCTACAAATGATTTAGGTGATCCTGTAGGTGCAGGTGTCTACCTTTATCAATTACAAGCAAAAGACTTTATGAAAACACGGAAGATGATATTGCTGAAATAAAAATATTCACTATGATAAAAAAGCCTCCATTTGGGGGCTTTTTTGTTTCTTTATATTATCAGTAGATTAAAACATGAAAAATATTCTGGCAAGAGGAGGAATTGAGTTCTTAGCGGTCATTATGGGTATTTCTGGATCATTATGGTTGGATGATAACAACACATATAAAAATGATCGAAAACTAGAGCATGAAGCCTATAGTCGCCTTTATAGCGCGCTTAGCGAAGATGTTAAGCTTATGGATGATGCATTACTAGAGAATGAACGAGGAATATATATATTGGATAAAATGATCAATAGCATGAATAGTTTATCTAATGATACGTTAGCACTTTACATTGACCAGTCACAAAAATATGCGAATATGAGCCCACATATTTCAGATTATGAGACGTTAAAGAATACGGGTAGGCTGTATAAAATAACGGATATTGATCTTTTACAAAGAATTGTTGATCTGTATGATAATCGATATAGCGTGATAGATCATTGGTCAATAGAAGATAAGCGAGCCATTTTTATGCAGGATGAGTTTTTTATCAATAATTATGCGATGGCACCAAGCAATGAATGGACCACATTAAAAAATATCAAGAAAGATAGACTAAAACTTGCGAATGATGATACTTATCGTAACTATTTGATCTTTATTTTTAAGATAAAGACCACTTTAAAGACTGAATGGAATCAGTTGAAAGATGAGATCATTATTCTTCAAAAAGATATACAATCAAAAATTGATCAAAAAGAATCTTAATTACCAAAGAGGAGAAAAATTGAAACAAATAAAATATTACATATTTACTATTGCATTATTTTTAACAACACTATCAGCAAATAACGATAAATTATTTTTTGGACCGTGTAAAGCGTTTTCAAAGAACATGAAATTCGATTGTTATCATGATTTTGCAGAAATGGAAAAATTTTTAGTCGATGCACATCAAAAATATCCACAATATACTGAACTTGAGTCGATTGGAAAATCTTTCGAGGGACGAGATATATGGTTATTGACAATTACAGATTTTAAAACAGGAAAGCCAGAAGATAAATCAGCCATGTGGGTTGATGGTGGGGTAGACTCAGATGAGGTGGTCTCAACGGAAGCTGCATTGGGACTGATTCATCGGCTTTTGACTTCAAATGCTCGCGAGATAAAAGCTTTACGTGAAACACGTGTTTTTTATATTGTACCAAATCTGATTCCAGATGGATCTGAATATCAACATAATACTCCTTTAAGACCACGAGATTCAACCTTAAGACCATGGGATGATGATAGCGACGGTCAAAGTGATGAGGACCCTCCAGAAGATCTAGATGGAGATAATATGGCTCTTCAGATGCGTGTCAAAGACGAGTCAGGCAACTGGATTGCAGATGAAAAAGATTCTCGATTATTAAGGGTACGTAAGCCCGACGATAAAGGTCCGTTCTACAAACGCTATAGCGAAGGGATTGACAATGATGGAGACGACAAATACAATGAAGATTGGCCAGGCGGAATCGATCCAAATCGTAATTATCCAGGAAACTGGAATATCAACCAGCGTGGCTCTGGACCATTTCCAGGCTCCGAATCAGAATTAAGAAGCGCATTGGACTTTATCGCCGCACATCCAAATATTGCGGCATCACAACATTTACACTCAACAGGAGGAGTTATCCTTCGCCCACCATCAGTGCCAGAGTTAAAACTACCTGGGGCAGATCTCAATTTATATATGGCCCTATCTGAACGCGGTCTTAAAGTGACTGAATATCCACTCGCTACATCTGTTTACCAATGGAACTGGCCAAGAGGGTCTAAAAATAGAGGAAAAGGACAACTGACTCGTAATAAAAAGGGTGAGATTAAAGGAATGGACCCATTTGATGGCCTTGGCAATTTCTATGGACATGATGATATCAATGATAATTATGCTGCCTATGGAGGATCTTTAGATGGGATGTATGAATTATTTGGTATTTTGGCCTTCGCGAATGAGATATACCGCTTTGGTGATGACCTGAATGAGGATGGGCGCGTATCTCAATCAGAACAACTGATATACAATGACAAGACGATGAAGGGAAGGGTTTTTAAAGAATGGAAATCTTTTGATCATCCAACTTTAGGTAAAGTTGAAATAGGCGGATGGAAAAAGTTCGGTCAAAATAATCCTTTACCTGAGTTTTTACCAAGAGAAGTGGATCGCAATGTTGATTTTATGCTAATGCAAGCACGGGCGATGCCACTACTTGAAATATCAGATGTCGAGCAAACCTATCTAAATAATGATAATTATCGCTTAACTATCACCATATCAAATAAGGGTTTTCAGCCAACTGAATTAGCGATCCGAAAAAACAATAATAGAGCTGTACCGGTTCGAGTCAATTTAAGCGCTGCAAATAATGTCACGATCTTGGATGAAAAACAAGAAAAGGATGCTGGACATATATCGGGAAATGGTGAGGCAGAAGTGACATGGTTTATTCAAGGTCCACGAGGTGGATCTTTGACAATCAATGCCTATCATCCGAAGGGCGGTAGAACAGTACAAACATTGAAATTAAAGCGTTAGCTGCCAGAGAAAAGTTCGCAAAATGATTTCAAATAGAGTTTTTATAGTACAGATGCCACGGCTTGGTATAATACTTTACCTTATTTTTACATCAATATCGATTATTTTCTATTCTGGAGGAACTATTCGAAACCCTGATACGCTAGGATACTCATTCACGCAAAACTTTTTTAGTGATTTAGGTAAGCTATCAACTGACAATTTTCTAGCGATGATCTTTTTTAGTGGTTCTTTATTTGTAGTAGGAATAACATTTTCGATTTATTTCTATTATTTGATGAAATCATATAATAATGATTCACTTGGGATTATAGCTAAAATAGGATCTGGTTTAGGTATAATTGGTGCGGTATGCTTTATAGGCGTAGGATTTACACCACATAACGTTTTGTTCACACCTCATATCTTTTTTGTAAACTGGGCATTTAGATCATTTTTATTATCATCATTACTCTTATCTATTGCTTTATTTAAGGATGTTAGACTTCCAAGTCGTTATGGGATAGGCTATTTATTTTTTGCTATCTCTATATTTTTTTACATTTTGGTGCTAGAGTTTGCCCCTAAGCCAGAACTGTCTGAAATATCGTTGATTTTTAATGTATTGGCACAAAAAGCAATCGTTTTAATTTTTTTATTATCAGTCTTGTATCAATCGTTTGGCAATTCGAAATTAGCCGCAAATAATTCATCTAAATAAATAAAATATAGATAAACTACGATATCTTGGAGAATTTATGTTTGTAAAGCAAATAAGATTAATTTTACCGTTAGCTCTAGTATTATACTCATGTTCAAAAGAACGTGAAGGTTGGGATAAATATGTTCATGCATCTGACGTTTTAGATGCACAAGACAAGATAACAGCCGAATTACTTGAAAAGCATATTTCTACTTTAGCATCTGATGACTTTGAAGGGCGTGCACCAGGTACAAAAGGTGAAGAGAAAACAATTCAATATTTAACTGAATCATTTACAGCTGCTGGATTGCAACCAGGGAATCCAAACGGCACTTGGATTCAAAAAGCAACAATGTTAGGTGTAACATCTGAATTAAGAGCGCAATTTTTAACAGATGACGAACGATGGGTGATGAAAACTGGAGATGACATTATTGGAAATACTTATAGAACAAATAAATCCGTCAATTTAAGAAGAGCTGATCTGATTTTTTGTGGATATGGTGTGAATGCACCCGAGTATGGATGGAATGATTACGAAGGTGTGGACGTCAAAGGTAAGGTAGTAGTTGTTCTGGTCAATGATCCTCCAATAATGAAAGATGGTGAATTAGATGAATCTATGTTCGGTGGAAATGCAATGACCTATTATGGTCGTTGGTCGTATAAGTTTGAAGAAGGTCTTAGACAGGGCGCTGCGGGAGTTATAGTAGTTCACGAGACCATTCCTGCTGGATATCCATTTTCAGTATTACAAAATGGATATGTTGGTGAACAGCTAACAATTGAAGATAAAAGTCAAAAACCGCTAGCATTTCAAGGATGGATTCCTGTTGAATCTGCAGAACGATTATTCAAAATGAATGGTTTAGATTTTCAAAAAAGTAAATCACAAGCAGTCAATTCGGACTTTAAGGCAGTTCCGTTAAAGTCAAAGTTCACAAGTAGAATGGCAAATTTTGTTAGACGATTTAGCTCAAATAATTTTGTAGCAAAATATGAGGGTTCTGATCCAATACTTAAGGATGAATATATTATTTATACTGCACATTGGGATCATATTGGAATAAATAAAAAATTAAAAGGTGATCAAATATATAATGGTGCTAATGATAATGCTATTGGTACTGGAATTGTGATGGCTGCAGCTGAAGCATTTACACAACTTTCCGAAGGTTCGAAAAGAAGTATATTATTTCTTGCGGTTACAGCTGAGGAGCAGGGTTTACTTGGCGCAAAATACTATGGAATTAACCCACTATATCCACTTGAAAAGACCGTTGCTGTAGTTAACGTCGATGCAATGGGAAATACCTTTGGTAAAACAAAAGATTTAGTCGTTGTAGGTAAGGGAAATTCTGAATTAGATCAAGTATTAGAATTTGCAGCGGCGCAGGATAAAAAATATTTAATTCCAGATGCAGAACCTGAAAAAGGTTTTTATTATCGTTCTGACCATTTTGAATTTGCTAAACAAGGAGTTCCAGCGTTGTATGTCGATGGTGGTATTGATGTTGTTCGTAAAGGAAAAGATTATGGCATGGAAATGAAAGACGACTATACTAAAAACCATTATCACCAAGTTAGCGATGAAGTTAAAGCTGATTGGGATTATACTGGTATGGTTCAAGATGCCCGAATTTTATTTAGGGTGGGTTACGCTATATCTCAGCATGATAAATGGCCAGAATGGAGCGATAAGGCTGAATTCAAGGCCAAACGAGATGCTCTGCTAGCAAAATAAATTTATGCTATTTTAAACCTATCTCTTCAAGGCGTTCCTGTAAATAGGTACCTGCAGTATAATTTTCATTCAAGACAACTTCGTCTCTTGGATGAAGAAATAATGGCATTGAGTATCGGCTTACATTTGAATGTGGGTCAGGATTGATAACGCGATGAGTAGTTGATGGATAATAATTATCTGATGCCATATTTAGCATATCACCTGAATTAATGACGATTGTATTTTTATCTGTTGTTACATCTAGCCAGTTTTCATTATTATCTAAAACTTGAAGACCAGGCTGACTTCCTGCAACTAATACAGTTAATAGGTTTATATCCTCATGTGCAGCAGCACGGATTGAATTTAATTCCTCATTTCCAGATAAAGGTGGGTAGTGAATTATACGAAGCAAATTGTATTGGCTTTTATATATCATATCTTTTAATGGAACGGAAAATAATTTACTCACATTTTCTGGGGAATTTTTTTGAATCCAACTAAGCAATGTAGAAGCAATATTAGTTAATTCTTTATATAAAAACATTGTTTTAGCACCAATCATATGTGGTTTTCGACCCCATTCGTATATATGATAAAATTCTTTAAGATCTTTTGCAGTAGAGCCTTTAGCGTTTTCAGTAAGATATGGGAAATAACCATCTTGCTTTACTTCGTCGAACATATAATCATTTTTTGATTCGCTAGAAAAATAGTTTTCCCATTCTTTATAAACTTCTCCGATAAGGTCTTTATCTATTGGATGGTCTTTGATAACTGCAAATCCTGTATTTTTTAAAGATTTCTCAAATAATCTATCAGCATCTGAATTATTATAATTTATAGTCAGTATATCAAGAGACATGCGCATCCCACTCTGATTCAGTATAGGTTTTCATACTAAAAGCATGGATTTCATTTTTAATCAATGGCCCTAAAGCTTGATATACAAGCCGATGACGATCAATTAGATCTATTGATTTGAAGTTGTCAGATACAATAATAGCTGATAGGTGATGACCACCATCGAAATTTTGATGATTTACATGTTGACCAGTAGTATCACTGATATCAATATACTTTACTTCCATGTGCTCTTTTAATTTATTTTCAATGGTATCTTTGATATTCATAGATCTATATAGGTAATAATAAAATGTTTTGAGATGGATATTTGGAATAGCATTAAAGACTTCAGCGAAGTCGAAAAAACCAGTTGGTTTAACCTTTTAATTCTTCTTCAGAAAATTGCCATTGACAAGTGTGACACCACCAGGGTTTTCCGTAATACTCGCTTACATTAGGTTGTAATTGCATGGGGTCATTACATTTTGGGCAGTTACGAGTTGATCCCTCTTTAGGCCACGTATAATCAACTTTAAACTTTACTGAATTATCTAAATTTTCATTATTTGACATAAATAAATTTACAGACGTTTAGATTCATATCAAGAAATGAATTAACTTGATATGATCCACAATTGCCATATCAAAAGAAAAATTAATCCAATTCCAATATAATTTGTATAGCGATATTCTGATTTAACCCTCTTTAGTTCTTTATCTAAGATCATGGTGTTGAGGTATACGCGTACTGTATCGTCACTAAAAACATAAACTTGTTTCATCCCATCGATTAATCCGTATTGAATAAATGGATCTTTTAATGATGGAGGATGATGACTTATGCTATGAGTCCCCTGTAATACGGGTATTGGATTCTTAATTGGAGTATGCCCTATAAGTATTCCATCAATATATATTGGCACTGCTGAGGTATCTGATTCTACGATTATATATCCAGGGTTAGTCTCAAATATTTGTGACTGTCCATAAGAAATTGATAGGTAAATCAAAGCACCAAAAATGTATTTAAAATTCATTTAATAAATTATTTTTAATTAATACTCATAATGAAGGAACTTCTACTATAAGAATATGCGTAAAAATCATATTT
>CACHMU010000017.1 GCA_902581045.1 uncultured Fidelibacterota bacterium
GCGTCATTAGAGTCTCAAACAAATCAATATCAGACGATTCAAAATGTTTTAAATCAAAGATATAATGTTCGTCCAATCAATCTTTCAGAATCAGTAACTCCTGAAATAAATGCAATTCTTATGGGCGGCGTTTCTGACTCTTTGAGTTCATCTGAAAAGGAAAATTTACTAGAGTTTCTTAATCGAGGAGGTAATTTATTTCTTACACAAAATAGAATTAAGACCAATCTTCAAATTCAACAAGCATTTCCGATAGAATCAGATATTTTTTCAATTATTAAAGATTACGGTTTCTCCATAGAAGAGAATTTGGTTACTGATAAATTATGTGGAAGAGTAAATGTGCAACAACAAATGGGTCCAATTCGGATGAATGTGCCGATGGAGTATCCACTCTTACCCATTGTTCGTTCATTTAATTCAGATGAATCAATTGTTGCCGGTCTCGAGCAGATGCAACTTGTTTTTGCAAGTGAAATAAAACAAGATTCATCTACAATTGGAAATGTAAACTTCGTTCCACTTTTGTTTTCATCTGATCAGTCTGGTGAAATGAGAGGAAATTACAATCTGAATCCAGATCCTCAGCAGAACCCTTTCATGAGAATGTTTAATAAATCCGCTCAAGTATTGGGGGCAAGATCTGAACGTTTGAACAGTAATGGAATTATGAGCCAAGTCATTCTAGTGTCTGATTCAGAATTTATGTCTGACCAGGGTGGAGGTAGATCACCTGAGAATCACATTTTCATCATGAACTCAATTGACTATCTTATCGGAGATAAAGATTTAATTGCTCTTCGATCACGAGAAATAACATCTAGACCACTTGAAGATATATCTGATGGAGCAAAAAGAACGTGGAAATGGATTAACATAATCAGCCCAACAATATTAATAATTGCTTTTGGTTTAATTCGTATTCGAAATCAAAAAAATAGAAGCAAAGTTTTAGAGGAATTATATGAATAAATATAAAGGATGGATTTTTGGCTTAATTGTATTGATCATCCTTTTTGCGATTAGTCAGTTTAATCAAAATTCTTTGTCATCCAAAAGTGATCAGGTTTTTAGCATTGAAAGGGATGATATTTTTGGTATAGAAATCCATGAGCTTAGTGATTCAATATCATTATCTTTTAATGGAGATACTTGGTCAATCGATGGCCATGATTCATTGACTGTCAAAGAAAATACTATAAATAGTTTTTTTGAAAAAATTTTAGATTTAAAGAGAACCACTCTTATATCAAAGAACTCATCAAAATGGGATAAGTTTATGGTTGGAGATTCTACTGGCACCCACCTCATTTTTTTAGATTATAATAATGAGTCTATTGGTAAAATTATTGTTGGTCGTTCAAATGCTGAATGGTCATCAAGTAATATTCGAGTTGGAGACGCAATAGAAGTATATCAATCCAATGAGAATATAAGTTGGCAATTAAATACTTCTCCAACACATTGGGGTGAGGTTCCTGAACCATTATCTGCAGATAGTCTAGATATTGATTTAGAATAATTTTTATTTATTATAATAAACTTCAATTAGCTCATTCTTTCGCAATGAAAAAGATATCAATTCATATAATTGCTTTATTTGTTTTGTTAATACAGATGGGTTGTACGCAAATAGGCAATACTTTTGCAAACATAAATTTCTACTCTGATGAAGAAGAGCGTAACATCGGTTCACAATATGCATTTCAAATTGAACAAGGAATTGAATTATATAATGATAAAATTGTTGGAAAATACATAAACGATTTAGGACAGAGATTAGTTAGATTTTCAAAGCGCAGAAATATTTCTTATAGATTTAAAGTTGTAAATGATCCTTCGATAAATGCTTTCGCAATACCTGGTGGTTACTGCTATGTAAACTTGGGACTAATTCAACTCGCTGAAACAGAGTCAGAATTGGCTGGAGTAATGGCTCATGAGATAGGACACGTAGTTGGGAAACATGGAATGGAACAAGTATCAAAGCAGACTGGTCTCGGATTCATAGCTCAAATATTTTTAGGACCAAATAGTAGTTTTACTGAACAGATGATAGCTAGTATGATTAGTAATGGTTTATTACTGAAGTACGGTCGAGGTGCAGAGCTCGAAGCGGACAGGCTTGCTATTGAAGAAATGCATGCAGCAGGGATTGATCCTGTTGGTGTAATAAATTTTTTTGAAAAACTAGCTGCAAAAGAAAAAGAAAGCAACTCAGAGGTTTCCAGATTATTGTCCACTCATCCTCCAACAAGAGATCGGATTAAATATGCTAAAAAAGAAATCAAAAAGCTTTCCAAAAAAGATTATGATTCAATAAAATCAGTTCAATTTGATAGGGTTAAAATGAGATTGTCGCAATAGAATTAGGTATTTCTATAAACAAAAATTTTATATTTTGTATTGTTAAATAATCAATAAAAAAATTAATTATATATGGGGAAAAAATAATGGGGAAAAATATTAAAAGTGTAATTACATGTGACCTTGATGGAAAGGTAGAAACATTTTCTGAAGGTGCTGAAGGATTATTTGGATATAAATCCAAAGAGGTAATTGGTAAGCTCAGAGTTAGTGATTTCAGCGATGGTCAAGTAGTGCTTGGTCATGTAGTGAATTGGCTAAAAATTGCGGTTGAAAAAGGTGAATGGGAAGGAGATACAGTTTTTTTAAGTAAAAATAAAACTGAAATTCCTTGCCATATAAAAATCACTCCTACTAAGGATAAAAATGGTGAACACATTGGTTATTGTGGAGTTACTACACCGCTTGATAATAAAACTGCTGATCAAGTTAGACCTAAGATCAGTATGATGACCAAAATTTTTACATGGTTAGTCATTATGCGGCTACCATTCTTGACAGCAACATTTGTCCCTTTGTTTGCTGGGGCGGCAGTTGCAAATATGCTAGGGTATACCGTTAGTTGGGCTTGGTTAGGTCTTACAATTCTTGGTGGATCATTATTACATATTGGGACAAATACAGCTAACGATTATTATGATCATACTAGTGGGACAGATGAAGCAAATGTGAATTATATGGTTCCGTTTTCAGGCGGAAGCAGAAGTATTCAGATGGGTTTGATTTCACCAAAAGGAATGTTGACTGTTTCTATAGTAGCTTTTACTCTAAGTGCAGTAGTAGGCGTTCCCTTAATTCAAAAGGCGGGATTACCTGTTCTATGGCTTGGGCTAATTGGTTTTTTATCTGGTCTCTTTTACACTGCGCCACCATTTAGATTCGCATCTAGGAGGGGGTTAGGTGAATTACTTATTGGGCTTAACTTTGGCCCATTAATGGTAGCAGGTAGTACACTTGTCCAAACTGGCAAATTACATCCAGAAGCTTTTTTAGCTGGTATTCCAATTGGACTATTGGTTGCTGCAATTGTTTATGTTAATGAATTTCCTGATCATGATGGGGATAAAGCAACGGGGAAAAATACATTAATTGTTGTTTTTGGCCCTGAAAAAGCAAGAGTAGGATTTGTTATATTGATCTCAGGAGCGTTTTTAAGTATTGCAATTATGGCGGCAAATGGAACATTTCCCATGCTTACATTAATTTCATTGCTTGCATCTTATTTTGCTATTAATATAGTAAAAGTATTATATAAATTTTATGATAACCGTCTCTTACAACCAGCAAACGCAGGTACAATAAATCTGCATGCTATAACTGGGATATTATTTTGCATTGGGATTTGGCTTGGCTCACCAATTTAAAATAATAAATTAAAATTATGAAAAATAATTATTCGAAAATCAGTATATCTTTTCTCTTATTAATAGGGTTAGCTTTTTTCTTGGGTGGGTCTCTTAATGTTCCAAATAATCCTGGACTACCTAATTCATTATCTATGGAATCTGGAGAAGAAGGAGGTCCTTCTTCAAGATTAGAGTTTGATTGGCTTCGATTAAAAAGTCCGCATACCAATACAATACCAGTTGGAATTCAAAAACGTGCGTTAGAGTTTTCAAAATCTATTCCTAATTATAATGAGATTAATATTGGATTAAGGAGAGCTAAATCATCGAACACTTCATTAGAATGGAAGACTAGAGGTCCTTACAATGTTGGCGGAAGGACTCGAGCATTGGCTATAGACATAGCTGATTCAAGTACTTTTATTGCAGGTGGAGTTTCAGGTGGCATATGGCGATCATCTGATGGTGGAGCTACATGGGAAAAAATGACCAAGCCAAATCAGTTGCATAGTGTAACCTCAATTGCACAGGATACCAGAGTGGGACATAGAAATGTATGGTATGCAACGACAGGTGAGGGTCGTGGAAATTCTGCTGGAGCTAGGGGCGCCCCTTATCGTGGAGATGGAATATTTAAATCTACAGATAATGGTTATAATTGGTCATTGATTGCATCTACATCAAAAAATTTGCCACAAGAATTTAGTGATTACCTTAATTACGCATGGAGAGTCCATGTACATCCTTCATCAGGAGATGTTTTTGTAGCTTCATATGGGACAATTTATCGTAGTAAGGATGGTGGCGAGAAATGGGAAGTAATCTTAGGATCAGGTAATAATGCTAATTCTGATATAGTAATGACTAGAGAAGGCTTAATGGTCGCTGTTGTCGGTGGTGAAAGTGATCAAATTATTTTTCGTTCAGAAGATGGAGGCAATACATGGTCCGATATTACTCCTACAGCATTCCCAGCTGACTATTTACGTTTAGTTCCAGATATTTCTGCATCACATGACTCTATTGTTTATATAATTGGTAATAGAAATAATAATGATGAAGAACATCTACTTTGGAGATACAGACATCAAGATGATGTAAATACAGCCTGGAAAGATCTCTCAAAAAACCTTCCAAATAGTTTTAATTCTCAAGGTGGATATGATTTATATGTTAGGATAAGTCCACATGATACAAATTTTGTATTCATTGGTGGGACCAACGCCTATTATTCCACTGATGGTCTTTCAACATCTAGTAAAACTTTTCAATTTGGTGGATATGGAAGGGATGACCATCACCCTGACCAGCACGAGATCTTATTTTATCAAGATAAGAAAAATAAAGTTTTCTCAGCGAGTGATGGTGGTTTACATATCATGGAAGACATTTCTGCTGTTCCTAAAAAATGGACCTCTTTAAATAATGGATATTTAACTACTCAATTTTATACGATAGCTATTGATCCAAGTGGAACATATCCAGATTTAATTATGGGTGGAACTCAAGATAATGGTACATGGGAATCATTAGCTTTAGATGAAAAAACAGTTTGGGGTGAAGTTAATGGCGGAGATGGTGCTTATTGCTCAGTCATTTTTGGTGGAGACGCTTATATAGTCTCCTCTCAAAGAGGATATACTTTAATAAAAGATTGGAGTAATCCATTTAATTGGTCTTATGGAAGTGGTGAAGGAAAATACAATAATTATTCTTGGGCATATTTATATCCCCCTGACTTTGATCGACAGAATAAAGCACTATTTATAAGTCCTGTATACACAGATCCAATGGATCACAAAATTTTATATTATGCTGCTGAAAAATATATTTATCGTAATAATAATGTTGAATTGAATCAAACAAACTATGAACAGCCAAGTAGTGGTGGAGGATATGTAAGTAAAAATTGGGAAAGATTAGATGGCGCAGTAGGTGTTGGAAGCATTTCAGCGTTTGGTGGTAGCAGAGTTCCAGCCCACCGTTTGTATTATGGCACATCAGCTGGATATATTTACCGTTTAGATAATTCAGATACAAATGATAAAGCTGTATCAATAAAAAATAATATTGGTGGCAGCGGATACATTAGTAGCATTTCAGTTGATCCAAGAGATGGTGATAAGTTAATGGTTAGTTATTCAAGCTATGAAGTAAAGAGTATCTTTTATTCTGATAATGCAGGTGAGTCATGGACAGATGTAAGTGGAAATCTTGAGGAGAATGTTAGTGGCTATGGGGCAGGACCGTCTGTCCGTTCTGTTTATATATTCCCTTTAAAAAATGGGTATAGATATTTTGCAGGTACAAGTACTGGGTTGTATTCAACGTCTACTTTAAATGGTACAAGTACAAAATGGGTTTTAGAAGGTGCTGAAACTATTGGCAATATAGTTGTTGATATGATAGATGGACGTCCAAGTGATGGATATATTGCTATTGCTACTCATGGTAACGGTATGTATTCAGCAAGATTTAACACAAATGAATTAAGTGTTAATGATACTAATATTCCTGAAAAATTTGAATTAGCACAAAATTATCCTAATCCATTTAATCCTTCAACAAAGATTCCATTTACACTAAATCTTCCAGGTAAAGTTGAAATTAAAATTTTCGATCTTAAAGGCAGGGAAGTTGCCATATTATTGAATGATAATAAAGAAGCAGGTTTACATAGTGTTATGTGGAAAGGAGAAGACAGTTTTGGGAATCAAATGCCTTCTGGGGTATATATCTATCAAATTAAATCCAATGGATTTATTAAATCAAAGAAGATGCATTTGATAAAATAATTTTTTAGGATCTTAGATAGGAAGCTCCGTTAATATCAACGATACTTCCTGTTAAAAAATCATTTCCTTCGGAAGCTAACCAAACTGCTGTCCTTGCAACTTCATCAGGCTTAGCAACACGATTCAATGGGCTTTGTGCTTTTATCTCGTCATTGATTATATCAGCAACACGATCTGTCTCTACAAAGCCAGGCGCAATAGTATAAACAAAAATATTATCTTTAGCTAAGGCCTGAGCCATAGATTGACCTAATGCATTTAATCCGGCTTTGCTTGCTCCGTAAGCTGGTGCTTTTGGTTCACCTCTAAACGCACCTCTAGATGAAATATTTATAAATTTTCCACCATTATTCTTTTGCATGATTTTTGAGGCAAGAAACATCAGGTATGCTGGTCCAAAAAGATTAGCACCAATTGTTTTTCGCCAAATTTTTACCCATTCATCATATTCAAGATTATCAAAGTCATGTTGTTCAACTAAAGCTGCATTGTTAACAATGATATCAATATTTTTAATATTGTTTACCATCACCTTAACTTCATTAGGATTAGATAAATCAGCTTGGTTTAGTGAATGATTTTTTCCATTAAGAAGTTGTATTGTTTTTTCTGCTTCTTCTTTATTTGAATTATAATGAAGATGCACTCTAGCATTTAATTCAGAAAAAGCTATGCATATAGCTCTCCCAATCCCACCCGAGCTTCCGGTGACTAAAACATTTTTTCCAGAAAAATCAATTTTCATTTGATAAAGACCTATAATATTTGATTAAAGCAATGATTTCCATAATTATTCCTGCCAATAAGAACAAGATTGATGATGGTAATAAAAAGTTTATTTCAGAAAATACAAATATAATGTAAAGAATAATTCCAAATAGGATGAAATGTTTACCTTTCTCATGAAAAGGATTAGAAAATTCTAACCGTTTCATACTTATAGGATATTCTTTTTCAACCCAATCATCTAATTCTTTTTTTTCTTCAGGTGACAGTCTCATTTGATTATAACCAGTATATTTATTCACCCTTAATTATCAAACTAATTGCAGATTCCAATGAACCTTTAGGCTTCTCGATAATTCGTCCAATTTCATTGTTGTCTAAATAGAATATTATAGTGGGAGTATTTAAAACTTTATATTTAGAATAATCTTTAAAGTAGCCTTTTTTATCTTTTGTTAGTGCAACAATATCTATTTTTGATTCAGATAACTTTAAATTATCTAATATTTTGATTAAACGCGGCACCTCTCTTTTACTATCATGGCACCACGTACCCATAAAAACTTTAATATTAATTTTTTCATAATTAAGTCTATTCAATTCATTAATTGAAGGATTATATTGATTATATTCTTTAATAAACCAAGGATATTTTCCCTTATCAAATAAAATTGATTTATTTATAATACCATAATGGTAAGGTTTTTTGTAAACATAAGTTTGATTTTCTTGAGTAGATAAACCTGCGCTGCACCCACTAATAAAAATCATACAAGTAGTAAAAATAATTTTATTCTTAATCATTTTTGCCAAATTTTGATCCAACTGGTGGGCGATATTCTCCAAATGGTATAAGTAACATTGTTTTGATATTTGATGTTTCTTTTTTATTCATATGAGTATCTAATCCATATTTTAGATCATCTAAATCATCTACTTTAATTGATGTTCCAAATATTCTATCCCAAATAGAAAATATATTTCCATAGTTCTTATCCGTATGAGGTAGTGTATAATGATGATGGGCTTTATGAAAATGTGGAGTGACTATAACTTTATCTAAAATTTTATCAATAATTTTTGGAGCTTTTATGTTTGCATGAGTTAGATGAGCAAAAAATGCCGAAAGAGTTTGATATATCATTACTACACCAAATGATGCTCCTGAGACAAAAACAGCTAGTGCTGTAAATAATAATCTAAATACACTTTCCCCAGGATGATGTCTTAATCCAGTTGTTACATCAACTTCAGGGTCAGTATGGTGAACAATATGAAATTTCCACATCCACTTTACATTATGCTCAATCCAGTGAATGAGCCATGCTCCAATTAGATCTAATAGCATTAATCCAAAAATTATATTTAGCCATATAGGTAATTCAAATAGATTCAGCAGGCCAGAATTATTTTGCACATTATAGTTTGCAAAAAATAATATTAATGAAGCCCCAAGTAGATTTATTATTAATGTGGTTGATGTAAAAAAAATATTTAATGCAGCATGTTTTACTTTATTATATTTGAATCTGAATAAAGGGATGCCTGACTCTAAGAGTAAAAAAAAGGCCAAACCTGAGATCAAAATAATTGATCGAATAGATGAAGGAATCCCTTCAAAATAGATTATGATATCATTTAACATAGAAAAATTTATTTTTTTAACCCTGAAAATTGATCATAATGTCAATTCAAAGCCTAATAATTATTTATGATTGATAAAAAATTTATTTTTATCAATGAGGTAGGTCTTAGGGATGGTTTACAAAGTATCCCTAAATATGTTACTATTGATAAAAGATTAAAAATTGTGGAATTACTCATCGAAGCAGGATTGAAGCACATTCAAGTATGTAGTTTTGTTAATCCAAGAAAAATCCCTCAAATGGCTGATGTTGAAAGATTTGCAAGAAAATTGCCAAAGTATAATAATGTTAAATATAGTGCATTTATTCTAAATCAAAAAGGGTTAGATCGGGCATTTGATTGTGGATTAACTAGAGTCGAAACTTCAATCTCATTAAGTGAGACTTATAGCCAAAAAAATATGGGAAGATCTATTAATGTAGCTAAAGATGAACTTAGGACAATTATATCTACCGCTTTTGATTTAAAAATCGGAATTCGAGCTGGATTACAATGTGTTTGGGGATGTGGATATGAAGGAAAAATCAAAAAAAAATATGTTTTGCAATTAGTTGAAACAATTTTAAAAACAGGAGTTAAAAATTTATGTTTAGCAGATACAATTGGAAGTGCAACCCCTCAGAATGTTGAAAGTTTATTAGAAGAAATAATTAAAAATTTTCCTGAAATAGAAATCACATTACATTTGCATACTAATAGTGGATTGGAATTAGATAATTTTAAAGTTGGTCTTCAAATGGGAGTAAGAAAATTTGATACGTCTTTTGGTGGAATTGGAGGATCACCGTTTATGACAAGATCTAAGGGTAATATTGCGACTGAGGAAGCCATATATGAATTAGAAACTTTAGGTTATGATTGTGATATTGATATAAATAAGGTTTCAACCGCAAGTAGAACACTTGAGAAAGTTGTAGATTCAAAATATTTCTATGGGGAATTATATAAATTTGACCCTGTATAAGGTACTTATATTTGAAAAATGAAAAAAATTATATTAATTACATTATTATTATCTATTTGTTTTTCTCAAAGAAATCTTTTTAAGTCACATCCATATGCGACTTTAGGTACCAATCAAGATTTAACTGCAAGTGCTAGCTCTGGCGATATTGATGGTGATGGGGATCTTGATATAATTGTTGCGAATGGTCGTCATTGGTCACAACAAAATCAGATATTTTATAATGATGGAAAAGGATTTTTCAGAAGAAGTAGGACCTTAGGTTCCGAGCAAAATACAACGTATCAAGTACCCTTGGCTGATATAGATAATGATGGTGACTTAGATATTATTGTTGGAAATGATAGGATTGAAAATCAAGTTTTTAAAAATGATGGTAATGGGAATTTTACGTTTGATCATTATTTTGGTGTGAAAGAATCTAACACGCGGGGATTATGCATTGCTGATTTAAATCAAGATGGCTTTGTTGATATTGTTGTGGCAAATAGGAAAAGTCAAAACTATATCTATTTTAATAATTCCAAAGGCTATTTCTCTAAAGGGAAACCATTTGGGAATAGGGATGAAGCCACAATTAATATTGCTTCTGCTGATCTTAATCAAGATGGGCATATTGATTTGGTATTAGCAAATAGAAATTCTCAGCCAAATAAAATTTATTTTGGCCCCAATTTTGAACAATCTTTTTTGTTTGGTGAGGACAATAACGAGACTCGTGGTGTAGCAATTGAAGATATGAACCAAGATGGTTTTTTAGACATAATCACAGTTAATATTGGAAATAAGAACGGTATCTATTTTGGTGATGGATCTGGAAAATATGCTCGATCCATATTTTTTGGAAAAACTAGCGATGCAACAATGGCTGTAGTAATTGGTGATCTTGATAATGATGGTGACCTCGATATTGTTGCTGGGAATAACAATCAGAAAAATCAATATTTTATAAATAATGGAGATGAATTTTCACCTTTTCAATTTGGTGAATCCTCATCTATTTCATATGGAGTAACTCTTGGAGATTTTTCAGGTAATGGGAAATTAGATATAATAGTATCCAATTCTGGATCAAGAAATATTGTATATTATAATCAATCTAAATGATCATACTGTTAATAAATATCATGTTATTTTTTTCAATAAATCAATCTTCTCTCGAGACACCCCAATATAAATTAGTTAAAAAATATAAAAAATTTGAAATAAGAGATTATGAAAAAATGATTGTTGCGTATACTAATATCAAAGAAGAATATAGACAATCTACTTATACGGGATTTCGACGTATAGCAAACTATATTTTTGGAGGGAATAATAAAAATATGGAGATTGCAATGACCGCCCCAGTTTTAACGAAACTTCCTTCTAAAGGAAATATAGATTTACATGAAGTTTCTTTTGTTATGCCTAGGAAGTTTGATCTTGGTTCTCTTCCAAACCCTGATTTAGAGAGTGTAAAAATCTCTGAGAGGCAATTGGGTAGAGTAGCTGTATTTACATTTGGTGGTTGGGCTACTGAAAATCGAACAAAATATTTTGTTAATAGATTGATCAAATCTTTAAAAGATGAGGACATTGGAACCTATGGTGAGATAATGGTTGCACAGTATAATTCTCCTTGGGTTCCTCCTCCTTTTAGAAAAAATGAAATAATTATTTCAATTAATTGATGTGAATTTTTTAAAAAATTAAAAAATAGAAATTGACTTGGAGGTTAGTTTTATGAGGAAAACACTACTATTTTTAACAATTATTGTGTCCAATCTCTTTGGCCAAAAATATGATGAATCTTTTTTCAATAATTTGGATTGGAGAAACATTGGTCCCAATAGAGGTGGCCGTTCACTTTCTTCTATGGGTAGTCCTAGTAGACCAAATGAATATTATTTTGGAGCAACAGGAGGTGGATTATGGAAAACGACTGATGGAGGTAATACATGGTTTCCTGTAACAGATGGACAGATCAATTCATCTTCTATTGGTGCAGTTGCTGTAGCTGAAACGAATCCGGATATAGTATATATTGGTGGTGGGGAAACTCAACTTCGAGGTTCAATCACACAAGGCGATGGTGTTTATAAATCTACAGATGGTGGTAAAACATGGAAGCATATGGGGCTAAAAGATACTCAAGCAATTGCACGAATTCGTATACATCCTAAAAATCCTAACATAGTTTATGTAGCAGCCCTTGGCCATCCATATGGTGATAATAAAGAACGAGGAATATTTCGTTCTGATAATGGAGGAAAAACTTGGAAGAAAATTCTATATAAAAGTCCTAAAGCAGGCGGTGTTGATATAGTGATTGATAGAACAAATCCAAAAGTGATTTATGCTTCTTTATGGCAAGTCTATAGAAAAGCTTGGAAGATGTGGGGCGGCGGTCCCTACAGTGGTATTTATAAATCTACTGATGGTGGAGATAGTTGGAAAGAATTGACAGAAAATCCAGGTATGCCTGAAGGTCCAATTGGAAAAATTGGAATGGCGGTTTCTCCTGCAGATCCAAAGCGTGTTTGGGCAGTTGTTGAAGCACCAGAAGGTGGCGTTTTTCGTTCAGATAATGGTGGAAAAAGCTGGAAGAGAACAAATGATGATAGAAAAATTCGTCAACGCCATTTTTACTATTCTCGTGTTGTAGCTGATCCAATTAATAGAGATGTAGTATATGCACTTAATACGCGTTTGTATAAATCCACCGATGGAGGAGTAAATTTCGATACGCAGATCAGTGTTCCACATGGAGATAATCATGATCTCTGGATCGATCCAAATAATCCAAAAAGAATGGTTAATTCAAATGATGGTGGTGGTAATGTTTCTATTAATGGAGGTAAAACGTGGACAGAGCAAGATTATAGTACGACACAACTTTATCATGTAAATGTTACAAATGATTTTCCATATCATGTCTGTGGTGCTCAACAAGATAATAGTACTGTTTGTGTTCCAAGCGAAGGGTGGGGAAACATGCAAGCTAGAGGTCCCAACCATGGTTGGTATTATGCGGCTGGTGGAGGCGAAAGTGGATATATTACACAACATCCTTCCGATTTAGATATTTTTTATGCAGGTAGTCAAGGGGCATTATTAACTCGATATAATCGAGCGACAGGGCAGATAAGAGATATCCAAGTTTATCCCCGATTCTTTTCAGGTGAGCCAGCAAGTGCCCTTCCAGAGAGGTGGCAATGGACTTTTCCTATTGTATTTTCACCTTTAAATGAAAAATATCTTTATACCTGTTCTCAACATGTTTGGCTTTCAAAAGATGATGGACAGAGTTGGAAAAAAATCAGTCCCGATTTGACATATGCTGATCCGTCCACGCTTGGTCCAACAGGAGGTCTGATAACAATGGACATGAATGGTCCTGAGATTTATGCAACAGTGTTTGCATTAACACCTTCAAAACATCAAATTAATACGATTTGGGCAGGATCAGATGATGGACTCATGCACATTACACGAAATGGTGGGAAAACTTGGCTAAATATCACTCCACCGGATATGGAAAAATTTACCAGAATTTCTATCATTGAGGAATCACCTCATAATCCTGGAACAGCTTATGTTGTAGGTAATCGTTATCAAGTTGATGATAGAAAACCTTATATCTGGAGAACACGTGATTATGGCAAAACATGGTCAAAGATTACAAATGGTGTTGCAAAAAATCATTTTGCTAGAGCTGTTCGTGAAGATTCAGTTCGTGAAGGTCTACTTTTTCTAGGGACTGAGCATGGGGTATATGTTTCTTTTGATTCTGGGGATAGCTGGCAGACTATTCAACTTAATCTTCCTGATACACCAATTAGAGATTTACAATTAAAAAATTCTGATGTAGTACTGGGTACGCATGGAAGAGGATTTTGGATTTTAGATGATTATGATCCACTTAGAGAGTATAGTAATCAAACATATAAAGAGCCCTTAACAGTATTTGAGCCTCATGATGCTGTTCGCGGGGAAGAAACTGCGATTATTCAATATTTTTTAAGTGAAGAAGCAGACTCAGTCCAAGCTGAAATCTATGATTCAAAAGGAAATTTAGTTGTCTCAATAGTAGGTGACTCAATAGCGCAGAAGCCGACAGAAATTCATCCTTGGTACAGAACACGAACAACCGGTCCACCTACAACGGCAAAAGGGTTAAATAGATGGGAATGGAACTTACGCTATCCAGGTGCGACAATGTTTGAAGGAATTATTATTTGGAGTGGAAGGCCACAAAACGGGCCAAAAGCGCCTCCAGGGAAATATGAAGCTAGGATTACTGTTAATGGTGTATCAAAATCGAAAAATTTTGAAGTGAAGATGGATCCAAGATTAAAAGGTGTGAGTGAACGAGACCTAAAGGAACAATTCCAGCTTGCATCAAACATTAGAGATAAAACTTCATCAGCAAATGAGGCAGTAATTCAAATTCGCGAAATTCGTGATCAGATTAATAATAGGTTAAAAAAGACCAAGGATAGACAAA
>CACHMU010000018.1 GCA_902581045.1 uncultured Fidelibacterota bacterium
CAAATTCAAATAAATGATTATTTTCCTTATCATTTAAACCACCTATCATTCCACCAATTTCAGAAGATAAGCCCAATAATGCTCCAGTTTTTTTACTAATCATTAATAAATATTGATCCATTTTAATTGAAGAATTATTTTCAAATTCCTTATCAAAACCCTGACCTTCACATACAGTGAGAGCTACTTCATTAAATCGCTGATGAACAGTTGTATCTAAATCTGTTAAAAGTAGCTGAGATAATGCAAATAGTGCATCACCGGATAATATTGCTGTAGACTCATCCCATTTTTTGTGTACCGAAGGTTGATTGTGCCTAGTATCATCGCCATCCATTATATCATCATGGACTAAGGAAAAATTATGTAATAATTCTATGGCTAGACTTCCTTTCATTAATTCAGATGGGTCGGCGTTATGTATATGCCCAGACAAATGAACTAGTATAGGCCGAAGCCTTTTGCCTTTTCCTTTTACTATATATTTAATAGGTCTATATAAGTACTTCGGAGATTCATCAATTGGCAATTTTTGAAGAGCTTTATCTATCTCAGTCCTTAAAAATTCGATATGAGATAAAAATGAATTAGTGTCCTGCATCAACTTTTAATTGGCCAATCTCTAGTAATTTTTTCATGATAGTTGATTGTATCTCTTCCATACCCTGTTTACTATCTGCTTCAAAGCGACATACAATTACAGATTGAGTATTTGATGATCGTACTAATCCCCAGCCATTTTTAAATTTTATTCTCACCCCATCAACTGTACTACAATCATAATTTTTGGAAAAATAATCTATAGCTTCTTTTGCAATCCTAAATTTTTCTTCATCTGATTCAGCTTCAAGCCTAATCTCCGGAGTTGAAAAGTATTTGGGTAATTCAGCTTTCAGTTCAGATAAGCTTTTGCTTGTTCTAGAAAGTGTTTGAACTATCCTAGCTGCTACATATATCGCATCATCATAACCATAATAATCATCGGCAAAAAAAATGTGACCACTCATTTCTCCACCTAACTTACAATTTAATTCTGCCATACGTTGTTTAATCAAAGAATGACCTGTTTTCCACATAACAGGCTTACCGCCATTTTTAATAATCATATCTTCAAGTGCCTGCGAGCATTTAACATCAAAAAGGATCTCATCCCCCGGATTAATTAGCTCTGGAAGGAAAAGAGCCATAAGTTGATCTGCCCAAATAATTTCCCCTTTACTATCAACAACACCTACTCTATCAGCGTCACCGTCAAAAGCAATACCAATATCATATAAACCTTGTTTCATCAGTTGAATAAGATCAATTAAGTTTTCCTCTACTGTTGGATCAGGGTGATGATTTGGAAATGTACCATCCACATCACAATAAAGTTCAGTGAGCTCAATATTATTAAGATTTTTAAAAATTTCTGGTGCGCAAATAGCCCCTGCTGCATTTCCACAATCCATTACAACTTTTATATTTTTCTCTACGTCAATTTTTGAAATTATCATACGCTTATAATCTGACAAAATATCATATGACGCTTCTACGCCTTCACCTATTTCATAGTCTTCAGTTTTAATAATTGAATACAGGTTTTGTATTTCATCTCCAAAGACTGGTTTTTTATTTCTGGACATTTTAAAGCCATTAAACTCTGGGGGGGTTATGACTTCCTGTAATTTGAACTGCGCCAGCAACATTAAGTTTAAACATTGAATAATAATTTGCAGGTGTTGGTAATATTCCAATCTTTATTACATCAGTCCCTGTAGAAAGCACACCTAGTTTAAATTGTTCAATTAAATCAGGTGTTGTTAATCTAACGTCCCCACTCAATGCTATTTCTTGACCACCATTACGTTTTATCAGCGTTCCAAAAGCTTTGCCCAAAGCCTCAACTACTTCTGGTGGAAAATCATCTTCTACTTTCCCCCTTACATCATATTCACGAAAAATATATTTATTTATGTCCATATTTTTAAAACCTTATACTAATAAATTAAAGATAATCCATTAGATTGTGAATTAGGATTCATTATCGGCTTTCGGTTTTTTTCTTAATGCCTTCTTTTGTGATTGAATTTTTTTCATTTGAATTCTTTTTTCTTTTGATGAACGAGTTGGTTTTGTTAAAAAACGTTTTTTTGGTTTTATACTTAATTTTTTTAGCTTTTCTTTTAATCTTTTTATTGCAATTTCTTTATTTCTATGTTGGCTACGTTCATCTTGGCAAGTAACAACTATTCCAGTTGGTAGATGTGTAATTCGGATGGCGCTCTCAGTTTTATTGACATGTTGTCCTCCCTTTCCACTCGAACGAAAAGTATCAATCCGACAATCTTTAATTAATTTTTCATCATTCATTCTATAATTTTTCTTAAAAGTCCATTTTGTTGATCTAATAGACTCTTTGCATCATCTTTTGAACATGACTTTTTAATCATTACAATGGCTGTCTTTACGGACTTTTCTGATTCAATTAATGTTGACTTAGCTAGCTCATAATCAACATTTGTCAATTGCTGAATAATTCGAATACCTCTATCAAATAATTTATCATTAATCGCCATCAGATCTACCATCAAATTCCCATAAACCTTACCTAATTGAATCATTGTTGTTGTTGAAATCATATTCAATACCATTTTTGTAGCTGTGCCTGCTTTCATACGTGTTGATCCAGTAATCACTTCGGGACCAGTATCAATTTTTATCATAACATCAACATCTGCAGAGATATGTGGCTTCTCATTGCAAATTAAATATACAGTTTTTGCTCCTAATGATTTTGCGAACTCAATCCCTGAAGTGACATACTTTGCAGCTCCACTTGTACTGATACCAATTACTATATCGCCATCAGCAACATTATGTTTTTGTAAATCTAATACTGCCATTTCTGGTTTATCTTCGGCCCCCTCAATTGAGTTCCTTAATGCATGATCACCTCCAGCAATAATTCCGTTAAACCATTTTGGCGAGACTGAAAAAGTAGGTGGCATTTCTGAAGAATCTAACACTCCCAATCTACCAGATGTTCCTGCGCCAATATAAAAAATTCGATTACCTGATCGAATTGCATTTGTTGTTAATTCAACAGCTCTTGATATATCACCAATTGCCTCATTGACTTTATTTGCAATGGTCTGATCTTCTTGGTTAATAGTTCTTAAGATCTGATCAATAGATTGTGTATCAATATCAAGCGATTTTGGGTTTTGCTTTTCCGTAGAAAGATCTTTTCGATCAACAGATTCCATCTAAAAAATTACATAAAAAAATTGTTATATTTTGATTGAAGTGAATCTATTTAAGAAGAATCATTTTTTTAGTTTTTATGAACTCATTAGTTTTTATATGATAAAAATATATACCTGATGGAATTTTCGCACCATTATTATCATTTCCATAGGACACTGATACATAATAGTTCTCAGCGCTTAATTGCATGGTTGAGGCCAAGATAAATAGAATCTTTATAAAATGATATATTGATGATCTATTGTTCATTGTAAAAAAAAACCCCTTTTAAAAGGGGTAAAAATATAATTCAGTTTATAGTTTTTTATCTAAGGTCTTATTCGTCCTTAAGATTTTGAATGAGGCGTAAAGAATACCAACGATCTATCAAATCATTCATGTCTCGTAAATATTCTCTATATATCCTTTTGACAATATTCTTTTGCTTATTGATCTTTGGATCACCATTCATCTCGATCTTATTGATATCTTCTAATGCCATTTCAGCATTTTCTTTCTCTTTTAATATCCATCGTACAGGTTCAAATAAAGTTGTACTTACATAATTAGATTTTGATCCCCGTTTAAGCTCAATTGGGATATGTTCTTTTTTCATATCCTTAATTTTTCTTTTTATATAACGTTCTGATTTTCCTGTTCTATGAGAAAGTTGTCTAACTGTCATAGACTTTGGAAATTTTTCTAAAACTTCAGCAATTATCTGAGAAGAGCATGAATCGACACCTCTCCTCTCGAGAGTTGCAGCGTATTTTTCTAACATAGATTTACCTCGGGCACTAACAAATAGTGACTATATTGAACAAAATTAGCGTACCAATGTATTTATTTTTTTTAACAATTGCGAGGCTTTATCCCATCTTTTCATAAAATTTTTAAGAAATTTGAAAAAAAAAGAGAAATAAAAAAATTTGATTTATATCACACGTTGAATTATAAGACTGATTTATATTTCAGCGGATAATGGACCTAGAATTCGTTTTTTCACAACAATTCTAGGCAAATTTTTAAGTAAAATTTGCCTAGTAAATAGATACGTGCAAAAAAATAGATTCTTTTTGTAAATTTATTGACGGTAACTAACGTCACATTCTAGGTAGAATGTTATGCATGGAGTTAAACATATGAATTTAAAAAAATACTTACAATGGGTATTGCCTCTCATATTTGTAGGGACTGCTTTCTCGCAACCAACAGTTGCCGTATTAGATTTTGATGCTAATGGCATTCCTGAATATGAAGTTGAAACCCTTGTTGAGCGTCTTCGATCAGAGTTACCAAATACAGGTGCAGTTCGACTTGTCGATCGAAAGATGCTAGAAAATATTTTAAAAGAACAAGGCCTTCAGCAATCAGGTTGTACAACTGATGAGTGTGCAGCTCAAATTGGTGAATTGCTTGGCGCACAATACATGATCAGTGGTGCAATTGGAAAACTAGGTGATACCTTTACTGTAGATGCCAAAATGGTATCAGTCAGTACAGGAGCTGCTGAAAAAGCAAAAAACCTTAGTTACGATGGTACTGTAGGTGGTTTGCTACTTGAGATGCAGATCCTTGCTTGGGAAATCGTTGATGTAGAAGTTCCTAAGGCATTGCTTTTAAAGCGTTCGGGTGAAGAAGGCGGTGAAAAAGTGACTGTTGCTGTTATGGATTTTGATCCAAGAGGAATCAGTTTACTTGAGGCTCAGACACTTACTGATCGGTTTTCAACAGAAGTTTCCAATACAGGTAAAGCGATCCTAGTTGCTCGCAGTACTGTTTTGGAGGTTATGGAAGATCAAGGATATGATACATCTGGTGGCTGTACATCTGAAGAATGTGCGGCTGAAGTTGGTGCCCTTCTTGGTGTCAAATACATGATCAATGGTGCGATTGGAAAGCTTGGCGATACATTTACCATTGATGCAAAAATGTTTGAGGTTGCCACTGGTGCTGCAGCCAAAACTAAAAATGCAACCTATACTGGCCCGGTAGATGGCCTGATCACTGAGATCGAGATACTCGCTTGGGAAATGATGGGTGTAAAAGCTCCAAAGTCATTGACCTCGAAACGAAAAGGAACAATGGTCACAGAAACTGTAAGACCCAAAACAAAATTGGGAGCTGCGCTTCGTTCAGCTGTAATTCCTGGTCTTGGACAAGCATGGACAACAGATTATGAAGATGTTAGTAAAAAGTCCTGGTATTTTATGGGTGGTGAAGCAGCTGTTGGTCTATTGGCTCTACTAACCTACACAAATTTAAATGGTGCAAATAATAAAGCAGTTAAGAATCATACTAATTACATCAATGCTACAGATATCAATGACATTCGAACCTATAAAGAACAATCTGAAAGCAATTTGAATAAAGCCGAATCGCTGGAAAAACAGTTAGAGCTTCTTACAACAGTGTTAATGGGTGTCCATGTCTACAATATAGTTGATGCTTTCTTGAATGGTCCTAGCGGTGAAGAAACTGCTGCAACCAAAAAACAAAGAATTGACCTGGTTTATAATCCAGAGCTTAACCAACCACAATTGAGGTTTTCCATTGCGCTTGATTAAAATAATTACCCCAGTTTTTATCTTTTTATTCATGGGCTGTGATATTGTGGCAAATCTATCATATAACAATCCATTGGATGTTGAAGATACCGAAGTACCAGCTCTAGTATTTAGCCCAGAGACTGCAGAAACAGGTGTTGGTGGAACAGCTGTGTTTAAAGTTTATGCCGTTCAAGTGAGCGGTGTCAGTGGAATTCATGCTCAGATAACATATGATAATTCAACACTAGGTGTAACGAATGTCGTTCCTGGAGATTTTTTAAATGATGGCCAGTTAAGTCCAATGTTCTTTACTAAACCGGCGAATCCCCAGACAGCGACAGGAACCTTGGATATCTATTATTTCTTCCTTGGCAGTGAAGTGACAAGAGATGGTTCAGGCACAGTTGCACAAATTAATTTTACGACAAAACAGACCACTGCATCGCAGACTGATGGCGTATCGTTAATTGAGATCACTAGTGAATCTGAATTTGTGGACCCAGATGATATTCCGATACCGATCAATTTTTTGGGCCAAGGTACGGTCGAAGTACAGTAGAACTTTAAAGAAGTAAACCTTAGTTAAACTGATTATTGGCCTGAATCGTGATCCATTACGATAAAAACTTAATTTGTCTAAAATTCCTAAGGAATCTTACGGGATTCCTAGTGGCATTTCTGCTACACGCAACTGTTTTTACGCAAACCGTATATACATTTACCAATGCGGGTGCTGCAGGCCGCACAGGCCCTACCCAAACCCAAATTAATAATACCTATACCTCTGGTAACAATAATTACAATAAGGTTACCATTAATACTCAAGGAATTCAGGAGTGGACCGTTCCAGCTAACGGTACATATACCATAGAAGTCTGGGGTGCTCAAGGAGGAAACACTGGTAATGCTACTGGTGGTAAAGGAGCCCGTATGAAAGGTGATTTTACCTTATCGCAGGGTGATGTATTGAAGATCTTAGTAGGTCAACAGGGGTCGGGGAATAGTTATGATGGTGGGGGTGGCGGTGGAACCTTTGTAGTAAAAAAGACCGGTTCTGCATCGACAGATATCACGCCACTTATCATAGCCGGTGGTGGCGGTGGATCAAACACCTACAGTGGAAATGATAATGGAGGTGATGGCTTAACCGGAACCACGGGAGGCTATGGAACCGGCAATACGGGAACCCCGGGTACCAATGGATCGGGTGGTTCGGGTAGTTATTCTTCTAGCGGTGGAGGATTACTCACTAATGGGGGAAATCCTACCTGGTCGGGAAGTACTGGTGGTGGGTATGCCTTTGTTAATGGTGGAATGGGTGGAGGACAAATTAGTCACAGCAATTCAGTAGGGGGATTTGGTGGCGGTGGCTCGGCTCACGGCAATAATTGTATTGGTGGTGCTGGTGGTGGTGGATATTCTGGTGGTACAGGTTCAAATAGTTATTGCAATTCTGGTGGTGGCGGTGGCTCGTATAATAATGGTGCCAATAAATCAAATACATCGGGCGCTAATGAAGGTCACGGGAAGGTTACGATTACAGCATGCCTTGGATTCTGTTTTGAATCCATTAGTGTTGCATCAAACAATAGCTATGCTGATGTAACGCTTAGTGCTGGAGCATACAATACTAACGGTGGAAGTGGTGCTTTAGAGACAAGTGATTTTGCTCTGACCTTCGCACGTAATGGTGGGGTTGCAACCAACGCAGTAATTAGCAGTATCAAAAAGAATAATAATACATCGGAAGGTAGCGCTGGTGCTCTATCTGGTGGTGAAACCGTGATTCGATTTTTCCTCACAGTTACAGGAACAGCAGGTGGTGTTGAAACAGTTACAATAGCACCCAATAATTCTACAAGTATATATAATTCAAGTGGCACAGCAATGAGTGCTACAAGTGCAGTCATGGCTACACTTACGGACCTTAATGGTCCTTATATCACTGGACTCACAATAGCTGATGATAATTCAACAGTCTCTGTCACACTTTCTGAAGCTGCTTATAATACCAATGGGGGTAGTGGGTCACTCCAAACGTCTGACTTTAATCTAACCATTAGCGGTGGTGCTGCGACCTTGGGTAGTGCGACACCTACTAGCATCTCTGTTAGCAACAATGTCTACACCTTGGGATTAAATATATCTAACACGGCTAATGGAGATGAAGTGCTTACAGTCAAGCCCGTGGCCAATTCGATCTATGACGCCAGTGGAAATGTATCCACAACCACACAAAGTAATAACACTATTAACCTTTTAGATAAACGCTGGAGCGTAAAACAAACCCTTGAACACGATGGAAATTATAATTACGGCTTTAATCAAATCGTTAAAATGGATGACAATAATTTTCTAGTCCAATATTCAGGTGACTCTCAAGATGGTATCTTATCTACATTTACAATCGATACCGATGGTGACCCAATTACAGAGGTTACTTCTTTAGAGTGGTCTTCAAATGATGTTCTCTATTCTTCCATGGTCAAAATGAGTGATGATCTATATGCGATCGCTTACCACGGTTATAATAATACAGGAACCGATATCAATGGAAATGCAATAACTTCGTCTACTTATGGGAATTGGATCTCTGTTTTTCAAGTAAAAAGTGATGGCAGTGTGATCAAGGAACTAGGGAATCTAAGGCATGATTGTGAAAACAGTAATGATCCTTTTAGCAGCCTGATCAAGGTTGATGATGATACCTATGCATTAGCCTATAATAGTGACAATTCTTGTAATCCAAATGGTACTGGCTGGGGTGGCTGGATAAAAACTTTTACCATTAATGGCGGAACGATCACCCAAACAGCTCAACTGAGACACTACACCAGCTATGGTCGACATAACTCTTTGGTTAAGGTCGATGCAAATACCTTTGCCCTGGCATGGGAAGACGGTAGTAATGATGGCTATATCACAACCTTTACTATTCCTGCTGATGGGTCCTCGATCACAGAGGTTAGTGGACAGCTTAAGCATAGCGATAATGAAGCTCAATATCCTTCTTTTGCCCAATTAGATGCAGATACTTATGTCTTAGCCTATCAAGGAGAGGATCAAGATGGATTTATATCCACCTTTACCATTCAAGCGGATGGAAGCGGTATTACTAAAGTGGCAACACTAGAACACGATGAAACATACAATCACACCAATTCCCTGATTAAGATCGATGCGAATAAGATGCTGCTCGCATTGGAAGGAAAAGACGCGGACGGATACTTAACTTCATTTGACATCTCAAGCGATGGTGCTACGATCACCAAAAAATCATCTTTAGAATATGACCCTTCATATGCGTCATGGGTTGATATTACATATCTGGATTACGATACCTATGTTCTTGCTTACCGGGATAACGGAAACGATGGAACTATCAAGACTTTTGACTTTGCAACAACCGCTGCAACAATTACGCCAAGGATCTCTGCTGTGGCTATCGCAGCAGATAATAGCACGATCGCTGTTACCTTTAATGAGCCAGTGTTTAATGCTACCGGCGGCAGCGGCTCATTGCAGGCCAATGATTTTGCCTTAAGTTTATCCGGAGGGTCCGCAAGCTTAGGCAGTGCTACCCCTACCAGTATTTCAGCCAGCGGAAATATCTATACCTTAGGCATGAATATTTCAGGAACTGCTAATGGATTTGAAGAGGTCACAGTTACGCCGGTGGATAATGGCATCTATGATGCTTCAAACAATGAAGCCTCTACTTCTCAGCTAATGAATACAGCTTACCTCCACGATAAAAAAGGCGCAATCATCACCAGCATTATAAGAGCAACGGATAATTCGACCGTAACGGTTACCTTTGATGAACCCGTTTTTAAAGCCAACAATGCTACGGGAGATGTAGAAGTAGGTGACTTTGCCCTCTCAATCAGTGGCGGAACAGCAACCCTAGCTAGTGCTACCCCTACTAGTATTGCAATAGTAAACCAGTACATTACTCTTGGTGTCAGCTATAGTGGCACACCGAATGGTAGCGAAACCTTGACCGTAACGCCGGTGGCCAATTCCATCTACGACTTTAATGGTAATGCTTCTGCTACCTCCCAGAGCAATAACGCTATTAGCCTGCAAGACCAAACCCTTTGGCTCAAAAAAGCATTAACACATGATAATTCAGATATAACGCACAATTCTATTATTAAGATGGATCATGATTCCTATTTATTAGCGTATTCGGGCAGTGGTACTGATGGATACTTGTCTGCCTTTACGGTTGCTGCAGACGGCGCTACGATCACGGAAACCGCTGCTTCTGTTGAGTGGAATACTACTGAAGTAAGATACCCTTCTCTGCTAAAAATGAGTAATGATCTCTATCTGATGGCCTATTATGGGTATGACAGTGGAACCGATTACAATGGCAATGCGATTACCAATCAATGGGGACGATGGATCTCTTTATTTAAAGTTGCATCGGATGGCTCCCGAATTACCGAGCTTTACACATTACGGCATGACTACGATAATGGCTCTTCGGATGCGCATCACACATTGGGCAAGGTTGATGATGATACGTATGTGTTGGCATATAAAGGATATAATTATGGACCATCCGGTGGTGGTAGCCATGGTGGATGGATCAAAACGTTTACCGTAAGTAATAATGTAATCACTCAAACAGCTCAGCTGAGACATCATACGAGTTTTGCATACTTTAATTCGCTTACCAAAGTTGATGCCAATACCTTTGCCTTAGCATTTGAAGGATCTGGGCAAGATGGCTATATCTCTACATTTGATATTCCAGCAGACGGCTCTACCATTACGGAAAAAAATGAACTGGAACATGATACAAATAGTGGCTTTGACCATTCATTTGTTCAGCTCGATGCAGATACATACATCCTAGCATATCGCGGAGGATCGGATTACAGCGACTATTTAAAAAGTTTTACAATCCAAGCCGATGGAACCGGAATTACGCAGGTAGACAGCGAAAGACTGATGGAAACAAATGATGGAAATACCTGGGCATACCATTCATTGCTCCGAATTGATTCAAATACGTTCTTGGTGGCCTTTACGGCGAATGGAAATGACGGTTATCTCAAAACATTTACCGTTAATGATAATGGTTCATCGATCACGCTCGTTAAAAGCGTTGAACACGATGAAAACTCTGCTTTTTGGAATTCACTGGTTGGTGTTGATTTTGATACGTACCTCTTGGCCTATGAAAGCAGTGGGAATGATGGGTTCATTAGAACGTTTAATTATACCCAAGCAGCCTCTGCCACAAAACCGCGTATTTCTTCTGTAGCAATTGCGGCAAACAACAGCACGATCGCTGTCACCTTTAACGAGCCTGTATTTAATGCAACTGGTGGTAGCGGCGCCTTACAGGCCAATGATTTTGCCTTAGCACTTTCTGGTGGTACAGCCACCTTAGGCAGTGCAACCCCAACCAGCATTTCTGCTAGTGGAAATGTCTATACTCTAGGTATGAATATTTCGGGGACCGCCAATGGATATGAAATGATCACGGTTACCCCGGTTGATAATGGGATCTATGATGCGTCAAATAATGAGGCGACCATCGCCCAGCTTAATAACACCGCTTATTTAAATGATGCTCGATCACTGAATATTGCATCCACTGCTATTGATGCCTATAACACCAAAGTGACAGTCACTTTTGGTAAGGAAATATTTAATGCAAATACAGGATCCGGAAAACCTGAAACCAGTGATTTTACTTTTTCAATGTCTGGTGGAACTGCTACACTGGCGAGTGGTACCGCCCTATCAATTTCTGGTGACAATGGACCAGCATTTGATTTTGAGCTGGATATTTCAGGTCTTGCTGATGGCAATGAGACCGTCACCGTAACCCCTATCGCAAATTCTCTTTATGATTTTCCAGGAAATGCAGTTGGAACAAGTCAGTCAAATAATACTGTTAGTCTTAAAAAATCCTATATCGCTGAGACCGCTTCACTAGAACATAACAGCACTCTAGGGCAATACAATTCTATCGTACATATTTCTGGAAACGTATATGCAATGGCTTATCGTGGAACGGACAATAAGGGTACGATTCAAACCCTCACGATCGGAGCAGATGGTGCAATGAGTAATGCAAGCTATATCCAAAATGAGGTCCATGATGACTATGCGGTCATGTATAATTCTTTCATCCATTTGAGTGGAAATCGCTACCTCTTAGCGTATAGAGGTCAAGACAATGATGGTTATGTTTCGGTGTTTGATATTTCAACCAATGGCCAGACAATTGAACTGAAAGCAAAGTATGAATATGATACAGAAAATTCAGTTTATAATGACATTATCAAAATGACTGACTCTACAGCCTTGGTAGTCTACGAGCAACACAGTCATGATTCATGGATCAAAACGCTCAAGATCGCGGCTGATGGAAGTGTAACAAACCCTGCAACCCGAGAACACGATACGGGAAACAGTGACTGGCCTTCCTTGATCAGATTAAGTTCTAGTAAATATGCACTCGCCTACAAGGGAAATAACAGCTATGGGCGCATTCAGACCTTCAATATTCCACCAGATGGCAGCTCGATCACAGAGATCAGCAATATTGTTTTTACCAATAATGGGGAAGCTGATTTTAACAAGATCGTTAGAGTTGATGACAATACCTTTGCCATTTTCGGTTCGAACTATAATACAGCTGGTGGAAGCAATGCAGAAAAAACAGTTATTGAGACCGTCACAATTCCTTGGACTGGATCCTCAATGGCATTGGCTGCTGAATATATCGTTGATGCGACACAGCATGAACCCCATGGCGATATATTAAAACTAAATGAGTCTGAATATTTGATTGCCTATGAAGGAGATGATGGTGATGGTTATCTTGAGCTATACACCATATCCGCTGATGGCGGAACGATCACAAAAAAATGGATCAAAAAATTTGACACAGCAAACGCTGCCTACAATAGTTTAGTACGTATTGACAAAAATACAGTTGCTCTCATGTATACCGGTGCGGATAGCGATGGATTTATTAAAACATTTGATATTACCTCATCCGATGTGGCAGCTCCAGCGATCACCTGGAACAAGCTCAACCTTGATAACAATATTTTGACAGTGGGATTTAATGAAAAGGTATTTGCAGCAAATAATGGAACTGGTGATCTGGAAAAGGCTGATTTTGCCCTTTCAATTCAAGGAGGTTCAGCAGAAATGGCGAGTGCAACCCCTACCAGTATCAAATATATTGGCGGGTTTAACTACGAATTAGGATTTTCTATTACGGGAACGCCAAATGGCAGTGAGGTACTTAAAGTGCTCCCAGTAGCGAACTCCATTTATGATCTCAATGGCAACGCAGCCAGCACAACCCAAAGTAACAATACGCGAAACCTATTTGAGAAGGTATTGCCAATCATTTCTGGATCCACTATCGCTGGTGACAATAGTACTGTAACCGTCACTTTTGCTGAACCAGTATTTCCTGGTCACACCTATACCTCAACAACAGCAAGTGGTAATTGGTGGTGGTCAGGAAGCGGAAATTTAGATGTGAACGATTTTGTATTCTCAATAGCTGGCGGTGTCGCAACGCTAGGCAGTACAACCCCTACCAGTATTTCAAAAAGTGGTAATGCATATACACTTGGTATCAATTATGTAGGACTTCCTAATGGCAGTGAAGTGCTTACAATTAAACCGGCTGAAAACGCCATTTTTGATAGCACCAAAAATGTGGCAAGCACTACCCAAAGTAATAATACCAAAAATTTTAATGCGGAAAAGATCCGAATGGCAAAAAGCTTAGAGTTTGAGGGCAGCAATACAGGATATCATGCTATGATCAGACGGGATAACGATACCTTCATCTTGGCACATACCTATGGAACAAATTTTTATGATCAGGGGTATATCTCTACTTTTAATATTTCTGCAGATGGATACACCTTAACTGAAGCAAAGAGTCGATTTGGTTTTGCCTCAAGCTCAGGTTATGACTATTACTATGGAGATTGGGTGCA
>CACHMU010000019.1 GCA_902581045.1 uncultured Fidelibacterota bacterium
TTAGAGTAAAAAATGGTTTTCCATCATCAGATGAACTAAGAGAAGTTTTGTCATCATCAAAAAAAACTATTTTAGAACAAAACCTCGATGAGAATATTTTGATAGATGTTGCAAATTTTTCTTTGAAAAAACCTTCAATAGATATTTATAGTGATATTAATAAATAATTAATATCTACATTGATTATATAGTTTAATTTATCTATTTATGTTAAATACAAAAAATAAAGTAATTCGTGAAATATGGTCACTTTTTATTCTTGTAGTTATCGTATTAACTCTTAAAGTTACCATTTTTGAATTATATATAGTTCCTACTGGGAGTATGGAAAATACTATAATGACTGGTGACTTCTTAGCTGGTAATCGTTTCGTCTATGGCATGCGCACACCGGAATGGATCGGAATTCCTTATACAGATATTGGTTTTGACATACCAACAATTAAATTCCCTTCATTTAGAGAGCCAAAGAGAGGGGATATAATTATTTTTAAATTTCCAAGAGATGTAAGGCAAAAATACGTTAAAAGATGTGTTGCTGAGCCTGGAGATATTCTAGAGATTAAAGATAAAGTTTTGTATATTAATCAAGAACCCTATTTACTTCCAAAGAATGGAAAATTTTTATCTCCAGAATTATCACAAACTTTTTTTCAACAAGATATTTTTCTTGGCAATTATGGAAATAAAGACCATTTCAAAGAAATAAGAATTCCCAAAAAAGGCGATGCAATTAAAATATCACCTGAAAATGCACAGCTACTTCTTCATATTATGTTGCTGGATGGTCACAAATTGAAATTAGTTAAAGATAGTAAAACTTATTTTTTTACAATGACAAGTCCTGATGAACTCTTTAGAAGGAAGGGGGAAATGAATGTTTACAGTCCATATTTTCCAGATGGAGAGCTATTGGTTCCTTGGTCTATAAACAGTCTACCTAACGGTATCTTATATATTAATGACACACCAATTTCCGAATTAGAAGAATATGTCGTTGAAAAAGATTATTTTTGGGCTATGGGTGACAATCGCGATGATAGTTTAGATTCAAGATTTTGGGGATTTGTTCCTCGAGATTATATTTTAGGTGAGGCACTTTTTTCTTACTTTTCACTAGATTTAAATACTTGGATACCTAGGTTTACTAGAGTTGGAACAATTCTTGAATAGGACTTGACTGGCAGAAAACCAAAATTGTATTTTGAAGAACTAAATAGAGCAAACTAATTGATATGAGACCAATACTTTCTACATTTTTATTTATTACATATTTATTTTCACAAGAGAATAATACTCAGCAGGACTCTGTCCTGCAGTCTGCGGAAATGGAACCAGACACTACAACAGAGATGCCAACCCCAATGAGTAATGTTGATCCAGATGAATCAGTTAATCAGGTTTTAACTTCTGTTCCATTAGGTCTTGATTCAGGGTATAAAGGTTTTGCGTGGGGCAGTCCATCCGGCTCAACAATTTCTACAATTTTTGCTCCTATGGTTAATCTAGATACTGCAAGCACTAATCAGTCATTTACAGGAACTCTTGGATTAGATTCTGTTAAAGTAAAATATTCTTTTGCAGATAGCGGTTTTTGGAAAGCTGAGATTGATTTTATAATTGATGAAAATGAAGTTGAACATCTTATCTCTATTTTCCGAAGACTTGAAAAAAATATTTCTCAAGTTTATGGTGCTCCAAAATCAACAAAACAACAAGAATCAGGTCCTTCAAATGCATATTCTGATATTTTTGATCAAAAGTATGCAACAGCATTCTATCGTTCTAAGTGGACTATAACACCTGCTGTAGTTGAATTATATTTAAATGCTTCAATATTACAACCTTTAACTGATTTGCCAGTATTTTCTGATAATCATAAAGTTTTAAAGTTAGTTTATTATAACCCTGACTATATGCACTCTTCTAAGCCTACACCAGAGCCAGAAGATCTCCCATCTATTTTTGATATATATTAATTTTTTATCATTAATCCTTCTTTATATTTAAAAAATACTATTCTTTTTTTGTTTGTAATAGTTGGCTGCTCAAATCCTCCAAGAATGAGTAAAGAATATGATTTTATTAGAAACAAGCTTGAAGTTTTAAATATTTGTAAAAATATACTTGAAGATTTGGATTATGAAATAGATATATATGCTCCAGAAAGTTTTATTCTAACGACAAAGTCAACAAGACTTCGACGAGTTTTGAGGAGATATGATTATATCATTTATATTGAAGTCAATGATAGAATAGAAATTCATATTTCTGCGGAAAGAAGTATATTTAATCGAGGGTCTGAATCATCTTTAGGTGGTAAAGGTATAATCATTAAACAAGTAGAAACATATATGCCGCTTTCTCTCCAAAAAAAAATTTTTAACCCAATTCATAAAAAATTACTAGAAAACACTTTTAAACAAATTTGAATAAATAAAATAAATTCTAATTTTATAAAAAAAAACTGTATTAACTTCGCTTTCAATTTTTTTAGTTTTGATAATTAATTTCACTTTATATTTATGACTATGGATTTTAGTAAAAAAGAAGATAGAGAAGGTTATTTGCAAGCAAAGTTAGATGATCTTCTTGATGGTATAAATGCTTCTTATGGTCAATCACTTCTTGATGAATTGATGGTACGGCTTGAAACGACAATCGATGATTTTAATAAAGAAGTAGATGACCTAATGGATGTACTTAAAAAAAGTTCCGATGAAAAAGAAGCATTAATGCAAAAAATTAAATCGGGCGATCTTCAGGGTTCAGCACAACCTCCATCTGAGACTGATGCGTCAGATAGTCCTTCCGAAGAAAAGGTATTGAGTGAGTGGGAAAAAAGATTAGAAGGTATGAGTTAATTTAATTCAAGTTGGGGTATAATACATGAGCGTTAAAGATAAGGTTATTTTTGGACTGTTAGCACTTTTATTAGTTGGAGGTGCTTATTTTCAATGGATGTCTGATGACATGAAGTCGCGTATGGACACTTTGAATCAAAATGATAAAGATCATTTAGACACAATAGATAGAGAGTTTCGTGAAGATTTAAGAAAATTAAATATTCGCTTTGAAGGAAGAGGAAAACATATTCGCAAAGCTCAAGAAGATATTATTGCAAATACTAATTTAATAAACCAAACAGCTTCTGAATTACAAGATAAGATAGAGGAAGTACAATTCAATCTTGATGAGTACGAAAGAATAACTGATAGAAAGATTGAGCGTACAAATAATGATGTAGCTGATTTAGAAGATTCTTTTGATAGTCAGTCTAGGCAAACACGAAGAAAATTTTCTGATCTTGAGCAAACATTGACACAGCTTCAAAATCAATTAAAAGAATTGCTTGAGCCTAAGGAAGATGAGAAAAAGAAAAGATAATATATTAATAATTTAATCTATTAAAGGCCGCATTATTTAATGTGGCCTTTTTTTTTACCTTAACTATTTGCTTTAAGTCTTATTAAAAATCGTACGATTGTAAAATGAATAATTGGATCGAACACTCTAAGTTAAATTCTAATCAATTGAATTATTTAGCATTTAATTAGCTAAAATAAAATCATATTTAAAGTAAGATATCAAGGTAGTTTTATTACTCTATAAGAGGAGAAATAGTATATATCTTAAGTTATAGTTTAAGTATTGTATATAATAGATTGGGGTAGTGTTCACAAAGACCTCGGAACTAAGTGAACGCCTACCCCTTCCACATACCAAAGGTACCAAGCCAGCACCTTGATATCTTAAAGTAAAAGTTTAATTAAATTAATGCAAGATTTTTTTTATATATAAAAAGTGCCGGAGGGGGGACTCGAACCCCCACACCTTTCGATACGCGAGTTTGAGTCGCGCGCGTCTACCAATTCCGCCACCCCGGCAAAGTTTATAAAAAGAAATTATTTGCTTATCCCCTTCGAAGTCAAGGATATACAATTATTTAATTAATGTTTTAAAACTATATTAACTAATATATATTGTTGCATAGAAATTTGATAATAATAAAAAAATAATGGTGGAATAATTTTGATTACTTCAAGACAATTACTAAAAAATGCTGAAAAATATTCATCTGAACCAGCTTTTTCTTTTAAAAATAATAATAATGAATGGGAAACGAATACTTGGGAAGATTTTTCCAATTATGTTTTTTCAATAGCTCAAGCACTAATAAAGCTTGGTGTAGATACTAATGATAAGATAAGTATCTATAGTTATAATCGTAGGGAATGGTCAGGTATTTATGCTGCTACTCAAATGATAAGAGGAGTAGCTGTCGGCGTATATCATACCTGCTCACCTCAAGAAGTTGATTGGATAGTTGGTAACTCTGAGTCAAAAATTGTTTTTATTGGCCATAATCCAAATGATAACGGCGATCCAGAAAAGATGCCGATAAATAGGTTTTTATCCGTATTGGACCAGATGGATCATGTTGAAAAAGTAGTTTTAATGAATGATATTGAATCTCAAGCCCACGATAAAGTTATTTCATGGGATGATTTTATGTCATTAGGTAATGATCTTGATGCATCAGAAGTACGCTTAAGAATTGATAATATAAAAGATAGTGATACTTCTTCACTGATTTATACTTCAGGAACAACTGGAAACCCCAAGGGGGTTGAGTTAACGCATGGTAATTGGGAATTTGAAGTTAATAGCTTAAATAAGATATTGAGCTTTAATCAGGGAGAGAAATACGTTTCCTGGTTGCCATTAGCACATGTATTTGGCCAATTAGTTGATAATCATACATGGATTAAAGATGCCTTGCATTTGCATGTAGTTGATAGTCCCTTAAGTGTAGTCGATTATGCAAAAGAAGTACAACCGCACCTATTTATAGGTGTTCCAAGAATATATGAAAAAATATATTCTAATCTAAAATCAGCTATAGAAAGTAAGTTGATATTAAAAATAGGTTTAAAGATTCCAATCCTATCTTCAATATTTAAGAAGAAAATTAAAGAAGCAGCTGGATTTTCAAATATAAAATATGCAGGAACAGGTGCTGCTCCAATTAATCCAGAGATTTTAGAATTTTTAGAATCTTTGGATATTGGTGTTTATGAGGGATATGGAATGACAGAGAATACTGCTGTGGCTACAGCTAATTATAAAGGTAATAATAAAATTGGAACTGTCGGAAAGCCTTCTGAGGACACTGAGGTAAAAATTTCTAAGGATGGAGAAATTTTACTAAAAGGAAAACATGTTATGAAGGGCTATTATAAGAACCCTGAGGCAACGAATGAAACTCTTGTTGACGGTTGGTTACATACTGGAGATGTTGGCAAGATTGACTCAGATGGATATTTATCAATAACGGGAAGAAAAAAAGAGATATATGTTAGCTCAGGAGGAAAAAATATTGCACCTTTGGTTATTGAAGAAACTATGAAGTCTATTCCTATTGTATCTCAGTGTTTTTTAGTTGGTGATGGTAGAAAATATTGTTCAGCCTTATTTACTCTAGATGTTGGAGTTGTTTTAAGAGATAAGCTGAATGTTGAATCACATTTAATCCCAAAAGATCCGAGTGAGCAGTTAAAGATGGTAAATGAAAAGGGTCATGATCTTTCTGATTTCACAGATGACAAAGAAATTTATTCTGAGATTGATTCTGCTGTAAAAGAATTAAATGATAGATTTTCTAATCCTGAGCAGTTAAAAAAGTTCTCAATTTTACCGCGTGATTTTACAATTGATGATGGTGAATTGACACCTACGCTTAAGATACGCCGTAAGCAAATTAGTGAAAATTGGTCATCAGTTATCGAATCAATGTATACAGAATAACTTTATGGAAAAAATTACGATCTTGGGCTGTGGTACTTGGGGAAGCGCATTGTCTCAATCTCTTGCTTTAAATGGTCATTTAGTATATGTATGGCACTATAAATCTGATGATTTAGAAAAGATGAGAGCAACTCGTAGACACCCTAAACTAGACGATTTTACTTTTCATGAGAATATAAACTTTGACTCTGATCTGCGTAAATGTATCGCAAAATCTAAAATTATTATTGTATCAGTCCCTTCTCATGCTATGAGAGAGCTTATGATAAAATCAAAAAAATGTTATAGTAAGGATTCAATAATAGTAAATGTGTCTAAAGGACTAGAAAATAACAGTTTAAAGCGCATGAGTGAAGTAATACTTGATGAATTAAATATTAATATCGATCAGGTTGTCTCTCTCTATGGGCCGAGCCATGCAGAAGAGGTTATTAAAGGTTCCCCCACAACTTTAGTTGCTTCATCGATCAGCGAATCTGCTTCTGCTATTATTCAGAATATATTTTCATCAAATCTTTTGCGAGTATACACAAATAATGATATTAAAGGGGTTGAATTAGGAGGATCAATCAAGAATGTTATCGCTATTGCAGCTGGTATCTGTGATGGAATTGGCTATGGTGATAACACAAAAGCTGCTCTATTAACACGAGGTATATCTGAAATCACGCGCTTAGGGGAAGCAATGGGTGCTAAAATTTCAACATTCTCTGGTTTAAGTGGCATTGGTGACTTGATAGTTACTTGTTTAAGTAAGCATAGCAGAAACCGTTATCTTGGTGAAGCTATTGGTAAAGGAAAAAAACTAAACCAGATTCTAAATAATATGGATATGGTAGCTGAGGGTGTAAAAACAACTAAATCAGTTTATGATCTATCCATTAAGTACAAAATAGATATGCCTATCTCAATAGCTGTTTACAAAGTTTTATTTAATGATGAGGACCCAAAAACAATAGTTTTAGATTTAATGAATAGAGAGTTAGCTCAAGAAACTTTTTAGATATAGTTTTTTATTTTTTATAACATAAGCTTTAACTTTAATTAAATAATGCCCCTGTAGTTCAATGGATAGAATAAATCCCTCCTAAGGATTAGATACTGGTTCGACTCCAGTCGGGGGTACAACAATTAAAGGATGCTTTATGAAAACATTTTCTTCAATTATTATTACTATTTTACTTGTTTTGAATTTTTCAAAAAGTCAAACGACAGATACTTTAAAAGTAGGAGATCTTGCACCTAATTTTTCGCTTAAATCCATAAATGGTGAATTGGAGTTTTTACACAATTGGACAGTAAAAAAAAATAGGCAATTACGCAAACCTGCAAAACAACCAAATAAGCATGTAGTCGTGGTTACTTTTTTTGGAACATGGTGCCCTCCTTGTGTTAAGCAACTTAATCCATTGGAAAAAGTATATCAAAAATTTAAAGATGATGATGTTAAATTTTTCATTATTGACAATACGAAACATTTTCGTGAAGATCCGCCCAATGATTGGGATGGGTTTATAAATGCACCAATTACAAGTGAATTATTTAAAGAAATGAATATTAACATTACCGTTTTAGAAGATAAAAATATTTCTATTGCAAAAAAGTATGAAATAACAGTTGTGCCAAAAATCTTTGTAATTGATAAAAATCAACTGATTAGAAAGATGATTATAGGTTATGATGATTCAAAATTAATTACGGAACTTTCAACTAATATTGATAAATTATTAAAAAACTAATATTTATTCGAGGATGCAAAGCAGGTTCGACCCCAGTCCGGGGTACAAGGCTTTTATCTATATTTAATTGTAAAGCAATAAAATTAAAAATGAAGTTGATATTTACTGGCATAATCATAGCTGTACCATGTAAATTCTCCTCGATATAATTGGAATATTATAGATGTTAAAACCAAAACGAAAAATTACTAGCAAAGAAATTAATCGAGATCCATTTTTAGAAACTATTTACGCAGTTAAAGAGCATTTTAATAGCAAAAAACAACAATATATTAAAATTGGTATTTCAGCTCTCTCATTTGTTTTACTGTTATTTTTTCTAAATCAAAATTCTAAATCGAATGCTATAGAAGCAGAATTTGGACTTAGCATAGGAATGGTTTATTTAGAAAAGGGAGATATTCAAAATGCTATGTTGCAATTTCAGCAGATCATTGACGAATATTCAAATACAGCTGCAGGTTATAGTTCATCATTTTATATTGGGAAAATACATTTTGATAAAGATGAGTACGATTTGGCATTGCCTTATCTTGAAAGATCTATATCAAGAAAAAATAATGATTTTATAAATAGCTCTGCTTACCATGCCTTAGCTGAAATATATGTAAATAAAAATCAGTTTGATAAGGCTATAGATTCTCAAAAAAAATCCATTAATTATATTAACTCAGCATCAGGTGTGGCAATTTCTAGGCTTAAGCTTGGTAAGTTCTATTTGCTTAATGGTGATAAAGATATTGCAAAAAATCTTCTTGAAGAGGTATCTAATGAACACTCATCAAATATAGACATTAAAAACGAGATTAGTTATTTAAGTGGCTTAATTCTTTCGTTAGAAGTGGATTGAATTAAAATTTGATAAGATTCAATTTAAAACGTAAGTTCTTATAGTTAAAGTGGGCCCACGGGCCCACTTTTCTTTTAATAAATAGATATAAATGGAAGAATTATTAAATAAAATAAATAAAATAGTTCCAAAAGAACTTATTGTACTTGATTTGATTGAAGATAAATCTAAAATAAAGATTGTTGTTGATAGTGCGCAATCCGTTGACCTTAATACGACTACCTATCTAGCTAAAAGGATCAGAAAATCAGAATTATTGGATGTATTATATCCTGATGGTTATCAACTTGAAGTGTCATCGCCTGGAATTGATGCACCTTTAGTTCATCCAATTCAATTTGAAAAAAATATAGGTAGAGATTTATTAATTAATGAATTTGACAATCCAAATGGAATTATTGCAAAACTAACTGATGCTTCAGAAAATGGATTTAATGCTGTTTCTGAGAATGGTGATGAAATATCCTATAGTTATGATCAAATAAAATCAGCTATAGTTAAAGTAAAATTTTAGTCATATTTGGAGGAGTTTTGATAAATAAAGAATTAGTAGAGGTTTTTTCAGAGATAGCACGAGAAAAAAATGTAGAAAGATCTGAATTAGGTTCTATAATCGAATCTCTCTTTCTTCATTTAGTTGAAAGAGAACGCGGAGAATCTAGTAACTGTAGTGTGATTGTCAATTTAGACAAAGGTGAGTTTGAAATATATGTTGAAAAGATTATTGTAGATGATGTTGAAGATCCAGTTCTGGAAATTAGTTTAGATGAAATCCGCGAAATAAATAGTGAAATGGCAAATGATTTAGAAATAGGCGATTCATATGTTGAAATTATTGATCCAATGATTTTTGGAAGAAGGATGATACATGTTGCTAAACAGTTTTTTTCACAAAAATTACAAGATGTTGAAAAGAAATATATATATGAAGACTATGCTAATCGAATAGGTGAGATAATTATTGGTACCGTTCATCAAATTCAAAGAGATAATGTTTTTGTAAATATTGAGCATGCAGAACTACGTATGCCCAGAAAAGAATTAATTCAATCAGAAAGATATAGAAGAGGAGATACAGTACGTGCTGTTATAAAATCTGTTGAAATTACATCCAAAGGACCTGATATAGTAATTTCAAGAAGTGACAATCATTTTTTATATAAGATGTTTGAAATGGAAGTGCCTGAAATTGAAGATGGAGTGATTGAAATAAGGTCAATAGCTAGATACCCAGGTGAACGCGCCAAAATTATTGTCCAATCTCATGACAGAAGAATAGACCCTGTTGGAGCTTGTGTTGGAATGAGAGGTAGTAGAATTCAAGCAATCGTAAGAGAATTAAATAACGAGAAAATTGATATCGTTAATTATACTGAACAATCGGAGATTTTGATATCAAGAGCTCTATCGCCAGCTAAACCCTTAAATTTATATATTGATGATGATCGAAATTACTGTATAGCTATATTCGAAGATGACGAGCTTGAAATTGCAATAGGGCGAAGAGGAGTGAATGTAAATCTTGCTTCAAAAGTAACAGGCTACAAGATTGATGCTTTTGGTAAAGAAGAATATGATCGAAAGCAAGCTGAACAAGAAACTCTTCTCTCTGATTTAGATAATTTTCCTAAGCGTTCTATAAAGCCATTGGAAGAAAATGATATTAATACGATTTCTGATTTGATGAATTCTGATGAAGAAAAGCTTGTTGAAATAAAAGGAATTACAGAAAAATCTCTTGAAAAAATGTATGATTCTATTCAATCTTTTATTGAAAAAAATCAAGAAAGTTTAGATGAAGTAGCAGTTGAAGAAGCAAAAGAAGAATCAGTTACTGGTGAGCCCAATGTAGATGAAGTAACTGTTGAAGAAGCAAAAGAAGAATCAGTTACTGATGAGCCCAATGTAGATGAAGTAGCAGTTGAAGAAGAAAATGAAGAACCATCTGCAAATAAAGATGATATAGACTCTATTGAAGATTCAGAAAAGGTAGAAGTATAAAAAAATGGCGCAACGTAGAATATTTCAAATTGCTAAAGAATTAAATATATCTCATACTGATATTTTAAGTTTTCTCAAGAGTAAAGATATAAAAGTTTCTAGCCATATGGCTCCAATTGACGATGATGTATATCAGATTATTCTATCTGAATTTCATAAAGATAAGGAGTCTGTCGATAGGTATAGAAAAGAACAGGTCCGTCGTGAAATTCATGACACACGAATCTTGGAGCAGCAGAAAGCAAATAAAAAATTGAATTTGTTAACCCTAGATCAGCAAAGAAGTCTTGAAGATCAAGAAAGGAAAAAAGCTGAGAATGATAAAAAAGAAGAAGAAAAGAAAAGAGAAGAAGCTGCAAAAAAAGAAAAAGAAGATGCTGAATTAAGGGCACTACAGCAAATTAAAGAAAAAGAAGAAGCTGAGAAAGCGCGGAAGGCTTCTATACCTAAACAAAAAAAGAAATTACGTAGAATAAACTTATCTGATATTGAATCAAAAGTCGGATTATCTTCAAAATCATCTAAGCCTCAAAAACAAAATGTTGATTCTAAAAAGAATAAATCTGCGGCAGAAACTGTTAGAAAAATAACTGCAACAATAGATTCTAAAAATAAGAAAAAAATATATAAAAAAGATAAAGGACAAGACATAGAACAAAGTTTAGACCTTGAATCAAGACCTATTCAAATTGCTGAATTTTCTAGCGTAGATGAATTATCTAAAATTTTTGATACCAAGCCTAATGATATTATTCAAAAATGTATGGCACTCGGTGTCCTAGCTACAATCAACCAAAGGCTTGATTGGGACGTTATTGAATTATTAGCTGAGGAATTTGGCTATAAAGCAGAAAGAATGGAAGATGTTGGAGAAGATTTATTTTCTTTAGATGAAACTGATGAAGATATTTCTAATGCAATTAAAAGACCTCCCGTAGTAACCGTGATGGGTCATGTCGATCATGGTAAAACATCTTTGCTAGACAATATACGGGAAGCAAATGTAGTAAGCGCTGAGTCAGGAGGAATAACGCAGCATATAGGTGCTTATTCGGTAAGTTTAAAAGATAATCAGTCATTAACTTTTCTTGATACTCCAGGACACGAGGCATTTACTTCTATGCGCGCTCGAGGCGCAAAAGTAACTGACATTGTTGTTTTAGTTGTTGCTGCTAATGACGGTGTTATGCCTCAAACAATTGAGGCTATTGACCACGCAAAAGCCGCTGAAGTACCACTGATAATAGCAATTAATAAAATTGATTTACCTGACATTGATATAGAAAAAGTTAAGAGAGAGTTGTCAGAGAGAGAAGTTTTAGTAGAGGATTGGGGTGGAAAAATACAAGCTATTCCAATTTCAGCTAAAACAGGTGATGGAATTGATGATCTTCTTTCTTCTATTATTTTAGAGACTGAAATGTTGGAATTAAAAGCAAACAAAGACACCTTAGCTCGGGGAACTGTAGTTGACTCTAAATTAGATAAAGGTCATGGCCCAATCGCTACTGTATTAGTTCAAAAAGGAACGCTTAAAGTAGGTGATCCATTTATCTGCAATAATATTTCTGGTAAAGTTAGAGCAATGATGAATGAACATGGGGAAAGAATAAAGGAAGCTGGGCCTTCCGCACCTGTTTTAATTTTAGGATTTGATCAGGTTCCTCAATCTGCTGATATATTTGCTGTTGTAGATGATGAGCGTGAAATAAAAAGGATTGCTTCTGAAAGACAAAGGCTAAAAAGAGAGATTGATCATAGAAAAATAAGCGCTCAGTCTTTAGATGCTATGTCTGCTTTAATTAAGGAAGGTGCGATTAAAAATCTCCCAATTATAATAAAAGGTGATGTTGACGGGTCAATTGAAGCTTTAGCAGACCAGCTTGAAAAAATTTCTAATAATGAGGTTGGAGTTCAAGTTATTCATAAATCTGTAGGAATGGTTTCTGAATCTGACGTTCTATTGGCATCTGCATCTAATGCTGTAATAATTGGATTCAATGTACAAGTCTCATCAAACGCTAAGCTTCAGTCAAAGCAAGAAGGTGTTGATATAAGAGTATATAATATTATTTATCAAGCAGTAGAAGATGTAACATTAGCAGTAGAAGGATTATTAGAACCAGAAAAAGTTGAAAATATATTAGGTAGGGCCACAGTTCAAGAATCTTTTAAAATACCAAAAATTGGTTTTATAGCAGGGTCAAAGGTTTTAGAAGGTAGTATAGTTCGAAATGGTCAGGCTCGTGTTATTAGAGATGAAGAACAGATTGCAGATGGTGAAGTTACTTCTTTAAAACATTTAAAAGATGATGTGAAAGAAATAAAAGAAGGTTTTGAATGTGGAATAGGTATAGACACTTTTTCAAAATTTAAAGAAGGTGATATTATTGTTTGTTATGAGATTCAATCAATTAAGAGAAAATTGGAGATTAATTGAAACCGAAACGGCCCTATAATAGGACTGATCGGGTCGCAAACGAAATTCT
>CACHMU010000020.1 GCA_902581045.1 uncultured Fidelibacterota bacterium
ATGGGGAGAAATCAACCAATTCTAGGGGCAAATGATGGCGCGAGTGGAGTTGCTGTTTTGATAGAGTTAGCACATATTATGAAAAAAAATAAACCTAAAATTGGTGTGAACTTAGTTTTATTTGATGCTGAGGATTATGGTACAAGTGGTGATTCTTGGTCATATTGTAAAGGTTCGCAGTATTTTGCGAGAAACCTTCCAATTGATTTTCCTGATTATGCAATCAACTTAGATATGATCGCAGATAAGGAACCTGAGTTTTATATTGAAAGATTTTCTTATCAGCAAAATCCACGTTTGGTAATGGAGCTTTGGGATAGCGCTGAGTCTTTAGGGTTAAAATCATTTAAAAAGAAAGCAAAGCATATGATTTTTGACGATCATGTGCCACTTTATGAGATAGCAGGTATCCCAGCAATAGATATCATTGACTTTGATTATCCAAATGATAAAATAAATTATCATCATACTCAAAATGATATTGTTGAAAATTGCTCTTCAAAAGGTCTTGGAGAAGTTGGTACATTAATGGTTCATCATATTTATACTCAAAAATGAAAAACAGTATATTAAAATCAAAATTAGTTATTCTAGTAATTTTCTGGATTATTGGGTGTGAAGACTCTGGAGAGGTAAAAGAAGTATATCCAATATCAAATGTGAACTTTCATTATTTACAAGCATCAAATAAATTATTTGTTTCAGCTCAATCAAGTAAGCATTATAAGGGATCTGATCTGGATTCAGTTATGGTTCTATGGAAAGGGGTTAGTTCAACAAATATAGCAGATACTATTCGACTTCTAGACGATGGTACTGAAGGCGATATGATTGCAAAAGATCTTTCTTACAGTCGGAAATTTTTAAATGATATTAGTATTATTAAAAATGTAATTCCTTCAAGCGCAAAGGACTCAGTATTTCTTTCAATTATTAGTTTATATGGTAGTAATAGTATTTCAGATTCATCAACTTTTTTATTGGGAAATATTCGTCCAAAACTCGGTAAAGTAATTGTCCCTTCTACAGTAGTCAGACCAACTGCTAATCCAGATCCTAATATTGTAAATACAGTTAAGTTTACTGTAACAGCAGTTGTTTCAGATCCTAATGGCCTCGATGATATCAAGCGCGTATTTTTCCGATCTTATAATGTTGATAAAGATTCATTGATGAATGGAGGTAACCCTATATTATTGTACGATGATGGAGATAAAGATTCCTCAGGCGACTTACAAAAAGGTGATGGGCAATTTTCAAGAACAATATCAATCACAGAGAATGCTCTTCTTGGAACATATCATTGGACATTCGAAGCCCAAGATATTTCTAGTGCATATAGTGATACTGTAAAAAAGGTTTTAATAGTTAAATGAGAAAAATATTTCAACACTTTTTGATTATATTTAGTCTTTCTTATTCTCAATCACTAATTCCAAAATTATATAAAATGAAGGATTTTGCATTTGACAGTACAGCCTATAAAGGCTTAAAGAGTAATATGGTTAGTGATATTGTTCAACAAGGAGATACTGTAGTTTGGCTGGGTACAGGCTCAGGCTTAGCTGTGTTAAAAGATTCATCTTCAATATATACAATTAATTCAAAAGATAAATTATCTGCAAATCTGAAAGACACAACTCCGTTGGGTGGAGTCACTGCTATAGCAGCACATAATAAAACTTTAATTGCCGCATTTGCGAAGAGTGGTGAAAATATTACACTTGGAAACGGATTGATTTATTCTACAGATGCAACCGGAGAATCTATTGATTGGCTTTATTTTGAACAGCCTATAGATACAGAAGCTGATTCATTGGCACCATTCGCAAAGCGATTCTTCAAAGGATTGCCAATTACAGTTAAAGAAGCAAACGTAACATATGATGCAGCTATTTCAGGAAATTATATTTGGATTACAAGTTGGGCTGGAGGTCTTAGAAGATATAATATTACCCAAAAAGTTTGGGAGCGTGTGCCCTTACCACAAGATGGTGACCAAGTTTTGAATACATGTGAATCAGCCAGTTATGAGAACACACCAAGTGGATATATTTTAAAGAATTTTTATTTAAATCCTCGAGATCCTGTGGATGGTGGGAATCATAATCATAAAGCATTTTCTGTAGTTGCTTATGCTGATACAGTTTGGGTAGGTACTGCTAATGGAATTAACCGTGGTATAATTGGTGCAAATGGATGTGTTGACTGGACTCATTATACCCCTTCAGCTAATAATTTTTCAGGAGGGTTTGTTGTTGATTTAGCTGTTCAAAAATATAAAGGTTATAATATTATTTGGGGAGCAACCGTCGCAGCTGAATCAGGTGAAAAGAACGGCATAAGTTTTTCCATTGATAATGGAGATACATGGAATAGCACTTTAATTGGAAAACGCGCATATAATATCGAAGTTTCAGATTCAATAGTACTTGTCGCAAGTAGTACAGGTCTTTGGAAAACATTAACTGATAACCCTTTGGATATAGATAAACCATGGGCGCGCTATAATCAAGTTAAACAAGCTATAAAGCTTGGTTCTACGGGTGTATATGATATGGATGAAATTCTTAGTGATGAGGTTATTGGTGTATCATATGATTCAAGGTCCTATTATTCAAAATCAGCAATTATTTGGATTGGTTCTTGGGATGGCTTGGCTAGAGCCATGGATTCAGAGGGAACTAATTGGAAGATATATAGAGCAAACTTTGACCCTGATAAAGTATATGCTTATCCAAATCCTTTTTCTCCATACGATCACAATCAATTTCAAGGTTCAGGATATGTTCATATACATGCAGATGTAAAACTCTCTTTCGTAGTTAAAATGGATATTTTCAATTTTGGGATGGAACCTGTATTGCAAAAACAGTTTGATAGGCGTCAGGCATCAACCGGATCGCTAAAATGGGATGGTAAGGATAAAAACGGTCGGATGGTTGATAATGGTACATATTTTATTCGTCTAGAATATGACCAAAAAATTAAATGGATAAAATTAATTGTAATAAAATGACAAGGCACTTCAAAATACAAATTTTATTTTTATTACTATCCTTGGGTTGGATAAATGGACAAAGTTATGCCTCTTTCGCTGGAAGTTTCTTAAGAATGGGATCCTCTGCGCGCTCGATGGCCATGGGAAGTGCATTTACTGCTGAGATTGATCAGGGTTTTGCCGCATATCATAATCCTGCTTCAATGGTTTTTTTGAGCAAAAGGCAAATGGGCTTTAGTCATCATTTGCTTCCTTTAGATCGTAGATTTACGGCAACGAACTTTTCGACTCCGCTGCCTCCTGGAGCAAGTTTGGGATTAGCTTGGATTAGTGCGGGAGTAGATAAGATTGATGGTAGAACTGGTTCAGGTCAGCACACCCAATATTTATCTACATCTGAAGATGCTTTTATGATTTCATTTGCACAAAAATTGTTTCCGTGGTTTTCAGCGGGCATCAATGTAAAAATTCTTAGACACCAATTACCCATCAATGAAGTAGATCTTTCTGGTAAGGGCATAGGTATGGATTTTGGAATATTTGTTCAAACAAACTCTGGTGCAAATCTAGCATTTATGATTCAAGACTTGAATTCTAGATATCAATGGAAAACTGATAAAATCTTTGAGCAAGGCAAAGTTTATGCTGAGCAATTCCCAACAATATATCGCCTAGGGACTACTTTACAATATAATGATTTTTATATTGTAGGCGATGGTGGAGTCTTAATGAATGCAAGTGAAGTAATTGGTTACACGGTTCGTCTTGGTACTGAATATCAATATTTAGATAATTATTATTTAAGAGCAGGATTGGGTAATAGACGAATGTCAGTAGGAGTTGGTCTTGATTGGTCATTCCTCAAAGAAAATGATGCTCGTTTAGATTATGCATTTGTGTTTGAAAACCCTGCAGGCGCAGCTCATATTTTTACATATGCTATCTCATTTTAGAAAAATTGTTGCAAGTTTATTATTTGCTAAGCTATTAGCAACTGGAACTCAGTTTTTATCCGTTCCTGCTTCTGCCTATGATTTGATTTTTTTTCAGACTGCATGGAGAAACCCAGCATCGCTTAATTATCTTGATCGTTCACCAGAACTAGGTTTAGCGTATGGAAATTGGCTGGCTGGGATTGAGTCATTTAGTTTTAATTGGAAGGGTCAGTTACGAAGAGTAAGCGGTGCTCTTGATATTCGCTATTTAGGAATGGATGATATTGAGCTTCGGCCTAATAAGCCAACTTCGGAACCGCTTGGATATTATGCAGCATATGGGCTTTCAACTAGAGGTGTATTTAGTATTGAGAAGGGAAATATCCAATTAGGGTTAGGCCTTCAAATGATTAACTTCCAAATTTATCAGGAGAGTTCTTATGGGACTGCAGTTGACCTTGGCCTGGGCTGGGATATTTCTGAAAAATTTAAATTGTCTATTTCAGCCTTAAACCTTGGTTCAATGAATTCTATTATTTCTGAATCTCCCGATTTGCCTAAAAGGGTTATGGGCTCTTTATCTTATAATCCTGATTCATATTCAGTCTTTTCTGGTATTGAATCTAATCACCTAGTGAGTGATTTAATTCTTTATGCTGGAATGAATAGTAGATATAAAAATTTGATTTTTGGGGGAACAATAATGTCAAATAAAGATGTTCGTTCACTCTCAGGAGGAATTGGAATCGATTTTGGAATATATTCAGTTCGCTATGGTTTTCAATGGGGTAATCAACATTTGGGGATGCCACAAATAATTGATATTTCTGTGCGATTACCATGAAAGATATTTTATTTAAATATAAATCAATTATTATAGCCTTTTCAGTTATTATAATTTGTCTGATAATTACCAATTACATTACATATAGCAAATTAACGATGAGCAGGCTAAAGCCTAATATTCAAGAGGAGGTTGATACCTTAGAGGTTATAGCTTTTGATACTGTGGCTGTTGATAGCACTATGGATAAAATCCCAACAATTGTTTTAGTTATTGATGATTTTGGCTATAGAAATGATTCAGTATCAGATGGTTTTTTAGAATTGAGTGTTCCAATCACATGTGCAATTATTCCAGGTCATTCACAAAGTCAAAAGTTTGCACAAAAAGCTTTTGCTGCTGGTAAAGAAGTGATTATCCATATGCCTATGGAATCCAGTTTAAATACTCCTGGAGAAGATGAGTATAAAATAAAATCAGGAATGACTAGCGAAGAAATTGAATGGAGGATCAGGGAAGTATTAAAAGAAATTCCCGAAGCGATTGGCATGAATAATCATCAGGGGTCCAAGGCTACAACTAGCGGGAAAGTCATGAGTGTATTAGGATCAGTCCTAAAAGCGAATAATAAATTTTTTATTGATAGTCGCACGACATCTAAAACTGTAGCAGAAGAAACGATGAGATCTATTGGAGTTCCAACGATTCGACGTCATGTATTTTTAGATAATGATGATTTAGAGAATAAAATCTTAGAAAGAATGGAAGAGGTCGCACGTCTGGCTCAAAAGCAAGGTGTTGCAGTTGCGATTGGACATGCTAAGCCAAATACCCTAAAAGTAATTAAAGATATATTACCTAGATTATTGGCTGATGGTTATCAATTTGAATTTGCATCTAATGTGGTCAAATAATTATTGATGATGAAATTAATTAAGCGATTCCCGCTTTTATTATTTTTTTTGTTAATAAATGGTCAGCCGGACACTTTGACCATTATGAATTACAATATTTTACGATTTAACGGGAATTCATCTCAAAGAGCAGAATATATAAAGACAGTTATTGATTATGTGAAGCCTGATTTGATTGTATTAGAGGAAATTGAAGATCAAAGTGGAATTAATCTATTATTGAATGATTTTTTGAATAAAGATAGCGAAGTGTTTGCAGCAGGTCCATTACCTAATTCACAATGGATGAAAAGTGGAATAATCTATAATAAATCAAAATTAGATTTAACATCATATAAATTTATTCCAACGGTACTAAGAGATATATCAGGTTATACCTTATCAATTAAAAATGCACATGAGAATGTTTCTCCATTTACAGTTTTTGGAGCACACTTGAAAGCAAGTAATGGTTCATATGAATCGGAGCAGAGGTGGAAGGAAGCTAAAGAGTTACATAAATATATTTCTCAAATGAATAGTGATTATCATTATATCTTGGCAGGTGATTTTAATGTATATGGACCTGATGAACCGGCATACAAATTATTAGTTGATAGTATGTCAATTGATTTAGAAGATCCTATTGGATATTGGTCTCGGAATGAGAGTTCTCATGTTGAAAAATATACTCAATCCACACGCAATGATCAGCTAAGCGATGGAGGTGCATCAGGAGGATTAGATGATAGATTTGATTTCATTTTATTTTCAGATCATTTTACTTCTAAAGATCCAGATTTAAAATATGTAGAAGGGTCTTATAAAGTAATAGGGAATGATGGCAATCACTTTAATAAATCAATAACAGATGGTGCAAATAGTGTTGTTTCCGCTAGTATAGCAGAAGCTATATATTTTGGTTCAGATCATTATCCAGTTGTTGCAAAAGTAATTTTTACAGGTAAAAACTCTACAAGTCCTGTTGCGCATGCTGGAGGTGACCAAGTTGCAGCAATTGATGATATAGTTTATTTAAATGGAAGTGAAAGTTATGATCCTAATGGCTCGATTATAAATTACGAATGGAGCCAAACATCTGGCCCTAAGGTGAACATTGAGAATAGCCAATTAGTAAAAGCAAATTTTGTTGTTCCACAAATAAATCGTACTACAAGTTTTATTTTTAGATTAAAAATAACTGATAATGAAAATGAGACTTCGATGGATTATGTTAAAATAAGCGTTCCTATTGTAGGAGGATACACGCCTTACAATATTCAATTTTCAAAAGAAAAAGGTGTTGGAGATGATTGTTATCCTTCAAGTTTCGAAGGACAAACATTAGAAGTAACCGGTGTAGTAACAGCAGTCCGCCCAGATCAACAGTACCCAAATTTCTTTTTCCAAGATCCTATAAAAAAAGAATGGGGAGGAATGTTTGTTTATGTTAATGAAGGTTATTCTCCTCCTAAAATTGGTGATTTAATTAAGTTAAAAGGGGATATTGTTGAATATTATGGTATGACGGAAATGAAAAATATTGTTTCAACTACAGTTCTATCTTCAGATAATTCGGTAGATCCTTTGCTCTCAAATGCTATATCAATTTCAGGTGGTTGTTCACAGATAGCTGAAAAATATGAAGGTGTCCTTGTGAGAGTACCTAATTTAATTATTGTTGAATCTGGAGATGAACGCTGGAGAGCTGTTGATAATACTGGATCAGTTTTTATTGATAGTTATTTATTTCAGGGAACATGGCCTAAACCAGAAGAAGGAACTGTTTATATAAGTGTAACAGGGATTGTTCATTACACTTATGGTGAATATAAATTAATGCCTCGAAATAAATACGATTTTAATGTACCTCTTGCAGGGCTCCCACAAATACCTGATGATTTTGAATTATTAATAAATTATCCGAATCCGTTTAATCCTACAACTACGATTGAATTCAAAGTTAGGGGAGACAACCCTATTAATTTGAATATTTTTGATATATATGGGCATAAAGTGGCGGCATTAATTAATGGTATCCCATCTTCAAATAAACTTATTTGGAATGGAAAAAACAATCAAGGTCGTGTAGTCCCTGCAGGTATATACTTTGCCCGACTTGAATCAGGGAACACGATCATGAATAAAAAAATGATTTTATTAAAATAATTTATGGCTGATGTAAAAGTTAGAGTTGTTGATTGTTATGTTTATTGTCAAACAGATGATGGATTGAAATTTCTTATCTTGAAAAGAAATGAGAAAAAATTATATGAACACTTATGGCAAGGAGTAGCTGGAAAAATTGAAAAAAATGAAGAGGCTTGGCAAGCTGCAATTCGGGAATTAAAAGAAGAGACAGGTCTTAAGCCAACTAAAATGTTTGTAGCAGATCATGTAAGCCAATTTTACGAGAAGCATGGTGATAGAGTTAACCTTGTACCAGTCTTTGGAATTGAAGTGGATTCTCTAGATGTCATTTTATCAGATGAACATATTGAATTTAAATGGGTAAATTTTAAAGAAGCTTTTGAAACCTTAGTATGGAATGGCCAAAAAAAAGGGATTCAAACTGTATATAATATGGTATCAAATAATGATGAACGTATTAGATGGACAACCATTGAAATAAATAAGGAGAATTGATGTTAGATGTAGGAAAAAAAGCACCTAATTTTACATTACCTGATCAAAATGGGAATGAAGTTTCATTGAGTGACTTTTTAGGGACAAAAGTAGTATTGTGGTTTTTCCCAAAAGCAAGTACTCCTGGATGAACAACTGAAGGACAAGGGTTCCGTGATGAACTCAAAAAATTTCAATCAAAAAATGTACAAATCATAGGGATGAGTGCAGATTCATCAAAAAGACAGAAGAATTTTTGTGATAAAGAAAATTTTGATTTTGCAATGTTAAGTGATGAAGAGAAAATCGTATTAAAAAGTTATGGGGCGTGGGGTATAAAAAAGATGTATGGGCGCGAATATGAAGGCATATATCGCTATACTTATATTATTGATGAAAAAGGATTCGTAGAAAAAGCTTATGAAAAAGTGAGTGTTAAAACACACGCACAAGACGTATTAGCTGATCTTTAAAAAAGATTAATTATTATTAGGTAGATTTTGATCTAAGAAGAGTCCCTGATTCATCCCTGCAAAAAACTTTTGAAAGAATTCAGCTTCATGTATCCCGCCGGTTGATAAAATTTTACCGTCTTGTTCAACTTCACCGCTTGCGCTCACTCTTACGTTTGTTTCATCATTATTTAGTTCATTTAAGCTTATGGTTACTTTGTAGCGATATATGCGAGGTCCATCAGGCTCATCATTTCCACCACGATCTCCAATATTGATTGGTCCAGATCTACCTCTTCTACCTTTTCTCTTTTTATTTTCATCATCGTCGTCATCGCCAAAAATTGCAGCTGCAATTACTGCGATTATGGCAACTGCACCAATTACGAGGCATGCTTTTTCGCTATCAGTCATTGTTCTTTGTGGTTTTTCATCAGTTAAAGAAGCTTTACGTTGTTCAGTGGTTCGGCTTGCAGTAATCAATCCGATATCTGAGTTGAGAACATCAATAGTATAATCCATATCTTGGAGAGAATTAATGGAAGCTTTCAATATGGTTCTAAGATCTCCTTGAAAAGTTCGTGTTTCCATTGCGCGAGTTACTGAGGTGGGTGGTTTTTCTGCCCTCGGCGGGTTAGCACAACCAGATACACCAATGATTAAATAACCGATTAAAGATAAATAGAAGGATTGTCCTAGTTTTGTTTTAGGACGAATCATGCTTCTTAGCATTTAGTACTCCAGGCTTTGATACGCGAAATCCACAACACTCTTATTATCATCAAAGGTGATAATAGCTGTGAGAGATTTTGAAGATTTACTTGAGCTAGCTTTACTTGACCCAAAGAAGAGAAAATAGAAACCGCTAGACTGTGAATCTCTATCTTGAGATATTCGATCATATGTCCAGGTTTCACGACCTTGACGATCTTTTGAAATAATATTGGGTGCACCTAGGGCTAACATTATATCTGTTTGGTTTGCACCTTTCTTTACTACACCCTGAACCTTGCCCAAGGTCATTCTATTTGACTCATTTTGAGGTGGATTACTACATCCAACAAAAATTAGTAGAGTAAGTATAGGTAAAAAATATTTTTTCATAGTATTCTCCTTATATAAAATTTAAACTATTTAATAATAAGATTTGTTCCTTTATAACTTAGTTTCGAAACAAAGAAAATATTTATAATGTAAGGTTCCTAGATAATTTTATAGTTATTTCAGTCCATAATAATTCGAGAGTTCCTTTTTCTACACCATATTTTTTTTGCGCCTCTATATCACATAAACCAACTTTCCATTCTTTACATTCATCTCTGTATAATAATAAGATTAATTCATCTTTATTTGTTTCGTATTTGAAAGATGCTTCTATACACTCTGGTTCATAAAATTCATTTAGATTACAAATCTTCCAAATCAAAGTTGAATCTATAACAGACCAATTCATATCCTGCTTGTTATATGATCCTGTTGCATTTGCATTGAGCGTTAGGCTTATTTCTCCTGGATAGAAGTTAGAATAATTAGCTAAAAGATAGTTTGTGCTTGCATCAATTATTGATCCGATTCTATTAATTGAGCCATCAATAATCACGTATTCTGTAGAATCAATTTTATAAAAACCCTCACCAGTATATTGTTGTCTGTAAAGAGTATCATTTTTAACATGTAATCCATCATAATATAATCCATATGATACAGTGTCATTCGACAATTGATTTCCGAGATAGTTCAAATAATTTACATTTGCTATCGGGTCGAAATGAGTAAACATAGATCCTTCATTTTTTTGAGTAGATGTAATTGTATATAGGTTGTACATTTTATCTTTATTGCCAGAACGAATTGAATCAATATTTAAATCGGATACTTCTACTATTATAGCACTCGCTATCTTTATTGTATCATACTTTGTCAGAGAATATTTACTTTGTTCTACTCCATTTTTGTATTTTTTTACTTGAATGATTCCTTCTTTTTTGTCCTGATAATAGATTTTCTGTGTTTTATTTAGTTTTATAAATGTTCCGCCAGAAATTTCAACCATATTCCATGATCCAACTAAAGGTGAAACGTTGGTTTTATCTTCACATCCTAGAAGCAGAGCTATAGAGATAAAAATTTTTTTTTTCATAGTTAAGAATTGTTTTTAATTCACTAGATGAGCAGGCCCATCAAAAGTTAGATCAATTGCTTTTGCAACAATTTCTACCATGTCATTATCTATATTAATATACCATACCATACTCAATAAAATGTATTTTCCAGTTTTTCCATGTTTCCAACGTCTAATTGTGCTAAAACGGGACTCTTTCATACCTCTGGACTTTAATATATTCATCTGATTTTTTTTAATTTTAGCTACGTCCTCTTGATGTAAAAACCCTTCTTCATAACTATGATTAACAAGTTCAGATTCTTTGTAGCCCATTGTCTCATACCATTTCCCGCCAATTTCCGTAATTACACCATCTGATAGTCGACCAATCAATATGAGAGTTCTAGCATTTATTCGCTTGAATAGATTGTCCTCTGTTTTATTTGCTCGCAATTGCCCCATCTCCATCTGTAGTTCTCTGATTTTATTTTTTAATTTCACGTTTTCATTAATTAAATAATCAATAACTGTTTTATTGTCCTCTATGGTGGGGTCACTTGGGACAGGTATTTCTGTTTGAGAAATCTCAGATTTCACCTTAAGTAAATGCTTAGAGGGTATTTGTCCTTTGGTCAGCCAGGTGCTTAGCGCCTGGGGGGTGACCCCGAAATATTCTGCCACTTCATACTTATGGCGGAATCCATAGTGGATCATTACTTTAGATAACGTTTCTTGAACTATATTCATATTTTTAATATATTATTGAATAATATAAAATATAATATTTATATATTGCAATAAATATGAATAATTATTTATTTTATTTTTATCTTAATAATATAAATGATATAAATTCTAATAGTATTTTAATATCATTAAGGAGTTAAAAATGAAAGTTGCTAACAAAATTTTTATATTAGCAGTATTTGGAACATTCTTAGTCGCTCAAACTGAGCCTATCTTTTTTGGACAGCAAAAAGCAATTCAGTCATTGTCTGCACAAGCTGGATTTTCTGACGCTCAACTTAATACATACATTAAACAACGTTACGGAAAAGAATTATATGAGTTAAGTCAGGCTCAAGGAGCAGCATTAATTACTGATTTTCAAAATGGACAAATTTCGTTAGATGATATTCAGCCTAAATTTGTTTCTAGCCCCCAACTATCTGAAGCAGAAAGAAAAAAGTTGTTGACAGCAGCAAGTGTATTAGAGAAAGGAATGAAAAAACGATTTCATTTTAGAGATGGGTCTATTAATGAAGGTGAAATTTTAAATGTAGAAGGGGATTTGGTTGAACTTAAAACAGGATCAGGAACATTCAAAATACCTAGAAATGAATTTTTAGCTGAGACTGCTGAAATAACAAATAAAA
>CACHMU010000021.1 GCA_902581045.1 uncultured Fidelibacterota bacterium
CACCATTCTCAACTAACTCAATGTTTACTATTCCGCCACATTATCACTTGGTTATGGGAAGTTTTTTGTTTGGTACAGCATTTATGGCAACTGAGCCTGTTACTGGTTGTCATACAAATCAAGGTCGGTGGATTTATGGGTTTTTATTTGGAAGTTTAACGGTGATCATAAGAGCTATAAATCCAGCTTATCCTGAAGGTGTAATGTTATCAATCTTATTTGTAAATGCTTTTGCAGCCTTGATTGATTGGTTTGTTGTTCAAGCAAATATTAAAAGAAGGAAAGCCCGCTATGCACAGTAATCGTTATACATTACTTTTTACTGCGATAATCACAATTGTCTTAGCATCTTTACTATCTCTAGCAGATTCCTCTTTAAAAGAAAAGTTTGAAAGAAATGTTGATGTTGACATAAAAAAGAATATTTTAGGATCTCTAGGATTTAAGGCTTCAGATGATTCTCCATGGACTAATGAGGATGTTGAATCTATTTTTCAAAATTCAATAGTTGGTTTTGTTGTAGATAATTCGGGATTTGTGGTAAAAGATAAATTGCCCGAAGATATTGATCCTAGTATTGATTTAGACTTATTTCCAATTTATAAAAGAGTATCAAATAATATAACGGAGGGATATTCAATTCCAATATCTGGGAAAGGTCTTTGGGGAACTATGTATGGTTATTTTTCAATTGAAGCTGATGGCGCTACAGCTAAAGGCATAACTTTTTATAGCCATATAGAGACACCAGGGTTAGGTGGTGAAGTTGATAAACCATGGTTTCAAAACAACTTTGTAGGAAAACGATTCGTTGATGAGAACGGGGAATTAATTGGTATTCAAACCGTTAAAGGTCAAGTAGATGAGACTTCTAAAGAAGCTTATCATCTTGTTGATGGAATCTCTGGAGCAACAATGACATCTCGAGGCTTAAATCAATTCTTGCTTAAGGATTTGAAATTATATGACCCTTATTTCTCAAAAATTAGAAATGGGAAAAATAGTTAATGCCATTTAGTAAAAAATCAAAAACAGCTTTTACTGATCCACTAATGAGCAATAACCCAATTAGTTTGCAAGTGCTAGGAATTTGCTCAGCGCTAGCAGTTACTACAAAATTAGATACAGCTGTCGTAATGTCCCTTGCCGTTATTGTAGTTCTTTCAGTCTCAAATACTGTGATTTCAATTTTAAGAAAAATGATACCTGCAAAGGTAAGAATAATCGTACAACTATCAGTTATAGCCTCTATGGTAATATTTACTGATATTGTTCTTAAAGCGTTTTTTTATGATATAAGTAAACAATTATCTGTTTTTGTTGCTTTGATAATTACGAATTGCATTATTATGGGTCGGGCAGAAGCTTTTGCGATGCAGAATAGACCTGGCAGATCTTTATTGGATGGGCTTGGTAATGGGTTAGGATATGGATTAATACTTATTGGAGTAGCTTTTTTTAGAGAACTTTTAGGGTTTGGTACGATATATAATCGTCAAGTTATTCCAGAGTCTTTTTATCAAGCAGGATATGAGAATATGGGGTTAATGGTTTTAAGCCCGGGTGCATTTATTATTCTTGGACTCATTGTATGGGCTCAACGTATCATTGGTAAAGTGGAAGAGGAATAGTATTTTGGAACATTATATTAGTTTAATTACAAAAGCTGTTTTTATAGAAAACATTCTCCTTGCCTATTTTTTGGGTATGTGTTCATTTTTAGCCATTTCAAAGAAAGTTGATGCATCAATTGGCCTAGGCTTTGCAGTGACTTTTGTTTTGACGATTACAGCACCAACTAATTGGTTTATTTATACATTTTTTATAGGAAAAGGTGCTTTAACTTGGGCTGGTTTACCTGAGATTGATCTTAGTTTTCTAAGGCCTATTGTTTTTATTGCTGTAATCGCTGCAATGGTACAATTAGTTGAAATGATTATTGATAGGTTTTCTCCAGCTCTATATCAGAATCTTGGCATATTTTTACCATTGATAGCAGTTAATTGTTCTATCTTAGGTGGATCATTATTTCTTGTTGAACGAGAATATACATTATTAGAATCTACTGTTTTTGGATTTGGATCAGGTTTAGGTTGGTTTCTTGCAATTATTGCAATGGCATCTATTCGATATAGATTGCGCTATTCTAATGTTCCAATAAAACTTCGCGGAATTGGAATCACAATGCTTTTAACTGGACTATTATCAATTGCGTTCATGTCTTTTGGAGGAATACAATTATAATGATTTCAATGCTACTCAGTATAATTATTTTCACTGGATTAATATTGATTCTTGTAATGTTACTTAATTTTGCAGAATCAAAATTATTGCCTCAGGAAGAGGTTTCAATAAAAATAAATGGAAATAACGATAAATTAATTCAAAGTCGTCCTGGGAACACGTTGCTTTCTGCTCTTGCTGGTCAGAGCATTTTTCTCCCATCTGCATGTGGAGGCGGGGGAACATGTGCTTTATGTAAATGTCAGGTTAATTCAGGAGGTGGTGAAATTCTTCCAACTGAAACTGGTCACATAAATAGAAAAGAAGCAAAAGATAATTGGCGTTTGGCCTGTCAAGTAAAAATCAAAGAGAATATGGAAATCAATGTTCCTGATGAAATATTTAATATTCAAAAATGGGAGTGTACAGTTAGGTCTAATGATAGTGTAGCTACATTTATTAAAGAGCTAGTTCTAGAATTGCCTAAAGGCGAGAACCTAAATTTTACTGCAGGTGGTTATATTCAAATAGATATACCTGAGTATTATGATCTAAGTTTCAAAGATTTTAAGATAGATTCTGAGTATCACCCTGATTGGGACAAATTCAATATTTGGGATATTAAGGCTACTAATGATGAAGAATGCTTTCGAGCGTATTCAATGGCAAATCACCCAGCTGAAGGAAATATCATTATGTTAAATGTTCGTATTGCCACTCCTCCACCAGCTTTGTGGGATAAGGTTCCACCTGGAATAGCGTCTTCATATATTTTTAATCTGAAACCAGGTGATAAAGTAAGTATCTCAGGTCCATTTGGAGAGTTTTTTGCTAAAGAGACTGATAGAGAAATGGTTTATCTTGGGGGAGGTGCAGGTATGGCACCTATGAGAAGTCATTTGTTTGATTTACTGGATACTAAAAAATCAAATAGAAAGATAACTTTCTTCTATGGGGCGCGTTCTGCTAGAGAAATGTTTTACCATGATGATTTTTTAAATCTCGAAAAACAATTTCCAAATTTTAAATATATTGTAGGACTTTCTGAGCCTTTGCCCGAGGATAATTGGGAGGGTGCAACAGGATTTATTCATAACGTTGCTTTTGATAATTATTTAAAAGAGCATGAAGACCCAACTGAAATAGAATATTATATGTGCGGTCCTCCAATGATGATAGATGCTTGTGATAAAATGTTATATGATCTTGGAGTTGAAAGAGATATGATTGCTTATGATAGCTTTGGCTAAAATTCAATTTTCAAGATTCCAGTTTAAAGCCCGACATTTGTTGGGCTTTCTTATTTCAATATATTTTTTTTCATGCTCTGGGGTTGAACCTATTCAAGAAATTAATGGACAGGCCTGGGGCACTACTTATTCAATAAAAATAGTAGACCAGCCTGACTTTTCTTTAGATATAAAATTAATCCAATCTAGTATTGATTCTATAATATTAAATATAGACAAGCAAATGTCGACCTATAGATTAGATAGTGAAATTTCTTTATTTAATGATATACCTTTGAATGAAAATGTAAATATTTCAGCAGGTTTTGCTGAAGTAATTAATAGATCCACTTATTGGAGTAAATTTACCTCTGGAGCTTTTGATATCTCAATCCTTCCATTAGTTCTGGTTTGGAGAAAAGGTAAAAATTTAGTTGATAATAATAGAGTTTGGAAACCTCCTGAAGATCAAGATATAATTGAAACAATGTCAAAAATAGGTTATGAAAAAATAAAGTTGGATGGAAGGCGTTTGATAAAGACAATTAAAGGTCAAATGTTAGATGTAAATGCTATCGCAAAAGGTTGGGGTGTCGATGAAGTATTTGAGTATTTAAAATCTCAAAAACTATCAAATTTTATGGTTGAGATTGGTGGGGAGGTTCGAGCATTAGGATTAAACAACAAAGCATCATCTTGGAAGATTGGAATTGATAAACCTTCTGAGAATAATCAGCCGGGAGTAGATATTGTTGCTATTATTTCTTTAGATGATAAAGCAATGGCTACTTCAGGAAACTATCGCAACTTCTTTGAGTTTGATGGGGAAAAATATTCTCATATAATTGATCCTCGCAATGGGAGATCAACTCAATCAAGTGTTGTATCGGTATCAGTTTTAGGTCCAAACTGTATGGATGCTGATGTGTTAGCAACAGCTTTAAGCGTTTTATCACTAAATGAAGGTAAATCTTTGATTGATTCTTTAGATAATTTTGAGGCTTACTGGATAATCAAGGATATATCAGGAAATTTTGAAACAATATACTCAATGAAAATGCCGGTAATTAATGAGTTATAGTTCTGGTTTTTGTGAAGGGTCATCACAGGTGCCACCCTTAAGGCAAATACAATCGTTTGCAACTCCACCGCAAGAACCTTGTAAAGGTTTGCGATTGAAAATTATTCCAATTGACATTCCAAAAATTGCAATGCCGATTACTAGGATTGCTAAAAAGAATTGCATCTCAAAAATTACAATAAAATCAATATAGAAAACTCTTATCAATAATTTGGATGATTATTTATATACGATTAATTTAAATATCTAATTTTTTAAAGTTAATAATGGAATACTACTACTATGATTAATAAAACTATAAACAAAATAATTTTATCTATTTTCTTACTCACAGCATTTGCTTTTTCTGCTGAAGGAGGGGCACCGCATCTTGATGGCGCTGATTTATCAATATTTTGGGTATTTCCTTTTGTTGGAATATTATTGTCTATTGCAATATTTCCTTTATTAGCGCATGATTTTTGGCATCATAATTTTGGAAAAATTTCTGCATTTTGGGCAGCATTATTTATAATTCCTTTTTTATTTCATACCGGATTTACAATTACACTGTATGAATTACTGCATGTTGGGCTTTTAGAATACATTCCTTTTCTTGTGCTGCTTTTGGCATTATTTACTATTTCTGGTGGAGTTCAGCTTACTGGATCTCTCGTTGGAACTCCAATCGTCAATACTACTATTATAATGATAGGTACATTGTTAGCTAGCTGGATGGGCACCACTGGAGCAGCCATGTTACTTATTAGACCGATTATTCGTGCTAATAAGGATCGAGCTAATAAAGTACATGTAATTGTTTTCTTTATTTTTCTTGTTGCAAATATTGGTGGGTCTTTAACCCCTTTAGGTGATCCTCCTTTGTTTTTAGGTTTTTTGAAAGGTGTGAACTTCTTTTGGACTACATCTGCAATGTTTGTGCCTATGCTTTTTATGGTCATTTCACTATTAATTATATTTTTTATTTTTGATACGTACTTGTATAAGAAAGAAAAAATTAAAAAGGTTGATAGTGATATTAAGATTGGTATTGAAGGCTCATTTAATCTATTACTATTACTAGGTGTTATTGGCTCAGTGTTATTGAGTGGATTTTGGAAACCTCATATTGAGTTTGAAGTTTTTTATGTCCATGTTGAATTGCAAAATATTATTAGGGAAATTTTATTATTATTTCTTACATACATTAGTTGGAAATACACATCTTCAAAAATTAGGGAAGCAAATGAATTTAATTGGTTTCCAATTTTAGAGGTTGCAAAACTATTTGCAGGTATTTTTGTTACAATCATACCTGCTATCGCCATATTGAAAGCTGGTACATCAGGCGCCCTCGCAGCTGTTATACAATCTGTTACAAGTGATTCTGGCCCCATAAATTATATGTATTTTTGGGCTACAGGTATTTTATCTAGTTTTTTAGATAATGCACCAACATATCTTGTTTTCTTTAATACCGCAGGTGGTGATGCTGTTCAGTTAATGGGTGAATTGTATCAGACATTATTAGCTATTTCTGCAGGTGCAGTTTTTATGGGAGCAAATACCTATATTGGAAATGCACCAAATTTTATGGTTAAATCTATTTCTGAATCATCTGGCATAGAGATGCCTTCGTTCTTTGGGTATTTTTTTAAATGGTCCCTACCAATTCTTTTCCCATTATTCATAGTTGTAAGCTTTTTATTCTTTTAATATATGGGAAGAATTTCAAAAGTAACAACAAGGACAGGTGATAAAGGGCAAACGGGTCTTGGGGATGGCTCTCGAGTATCAAAATCACATTCTTTGATCTATCTATTAGGCGAAATAGATGAATTAAATTCACATTTGGGCTACGCTATAACTTCTTGTAATGAAGATTCAATAATCGTTGAGTTTCAATCTATCCAACAAGATCTTTTTAATATGGGTGGAGAAGTTTCCATGCCCAATAGTGAAATAAATTTACTAGAAGAAAAAAGAGTCACTTTTTTAGAAGAACGTATTTCATACATGAATAATAAGCTCCCTTCTCTAAAGGAATTTATTTTACCTGGAGGCGATGAGTTATGCGCAAAAATCCATGTATTAAGATCAATATGTAGACGAGTAGAGCGATCATGTGTAACAGTAATGGAAGAAGAGATAAATATTAGATATTGGTTATTATATCTAAATCGTTTGAGTGATTATTTTTTTGTTTTGTCGAGATATTTATCCCGAAAAAAGGGAGAAGATGAAATTCTTTGGGATAGAAATAAATAATCCTTTCTAAGTTTAGCTTTATTCTCTAAAAATATCATAAATTCTATGTCGGATTAAATTAGATATATGCTCGACTGGAAATTATTAAATCAACAAATTGAGTCTTCGCAAAGAATACTGCTCTCAACTCATGAAAACCCTGATGGTGATGGATTGGGTAGTGCATGTGCAATGTACCATTATCTTAAGGATAATGGGAAGGATTGTAAAATAATTCATATGTCTAAATTACCTACTGAGTATAAATTTTTGAATTATGAAAATATTATTCAAACATATCAGGGAGATATTCATGACAATTGGCTTTCAAAAATTGATTTAGCTATTATTTTTGATATTGGAGATTATCAGAGATTAAGAGATATTGGGGATCTTATTGAAAAAAATAAAATTTATGCAATAAATATTGATCACCACCCCAATCTTAAAGATAAAAGATTTAGTGAAAATTTTATAGATGTTAATGCCGCTGCCACTGGTGAGATGGTTTATGATTTTTTTAAATCAGTTAATGTAAATATGAATAAATATATGGCTGAAGGTATTTACACTGCAGTTATGACAGATACCGGTTCATTTCGATATAGTAATACCAATGAGAAATCGCATCGTATTGCAATTGAATCACTTAATCTTGGAGTTGACAATGCAAAAATTTACCAAACAATTTATGAAAACCGTTCCCCCCAGCAAATTTCTCTTCTAGCAAAAATTTTAGATGTTTTAGATTATGATTTAGATGGTCAATTAGCATGGTTTGTTATTGATCAAAAAATGTTAATTGAATCTGGAGCAAAAAATAAGGATGTAGATGGTTTTAGTGATTTTGTTCGAACGATAAAAGGTGTTGAAGTAGCAGTAATGTTTTTTGAAATTGGAACTAATGTGTTTAGAGTAAATTTTAGATCTAAAGGTAAATATGTTATTAATGATGTGGCGAAATCAATAGGTGGAGGGGGGCATAAATTTGCAGCTGGAGCCATAACTAAAGGTGATTGCTTATCGGTTACTGCTGATGTATTGAGTAAGGCAAAGTCTTCCCTTTTATTACAAAATAAGGAAAAAAATTGAAAATCTTTTTGGCCAAAGATGCAGGATATTGTTTTGGAGTTAGAGACGCGGTCAATCTAGCTTATGATACTGCGAAAAGACATGGTGACGTTTATATGCTTGGCGATATAGTTCACAATGAAAATGTTGTCGCAGATTTGAATAAAGCTGGAGCGAGGGTAGTGAAAAGTCTTGATGAAGTGCCTGATGGTAAACCAATCCTATTCAGAGCACATGGGACTTTAGTAGAGACTTGGGATGATGCAAAATCAAAGGATATGAATATTGTAGATGCGACATGTCCTTTAGTTAAAGAAATTCATGATGAAGTATTAAAGCTCTCTAAGGAAGGCAGGAAAATTATCATTATCGGTGATCACGGTCATGATGAAGTTGTTGGAATTGCAAGTCAAGTAAATGATGCAATTGTTGTCTCTAATGAAAAAGAAGCTATGAAACTAAGAAAGATGAAGCGAGCTGGAGTGGTTTCTCAATCAACTCAAACAATTGAAAATGTTCAGAAAATAATAAATATAATTATGACAAAAGTTTATGATTTGAATTTTGTTAATACGATATGTTTTCCCACTAAAAGAAACCAAGATCAAATAAAAGATTTAGCAAAAGAATGCGATGTTATGATTGTGATTGGCTCATTTACTAGTGCAAATTCAAAAAGACTAACTATGTTAGCTGAAGAAATAAATAAAAAATCTTATCAAGTAACTGATGCCGATGATATAAATATCGAATGGTTTGCTGGTGCTAAAACTGTAGGTTTATCAGCAGGAGCAAGTACTCCAGATAATATTATTAATAATGTGCTAGATAAAATTAAAACAATTAGTAAAAATCACGAGGAGATGATTTATGGCTAAAGAAGGTTCATTTGAAGTTAAAGTTGGATTAGCTGAAATGTTAAAGGGTGGTGTAATTATGGACGTTATGAATGCTGATCAAGCAAAGATTGCTGAGGATGCTGGAGCTGTGGCAGTCATGGCTTTGGAGCGAATTCCAGCATTAATTCGAGAGGAAGGTGGGATTGCTCGAGCAAGTGATCCACAAATGATAAAAGATATTCAAAAATCAGTATCTATACCTGTGATGGCAAAAGTCAGAATTGGCCATTTTGCAGAAGCTCAAATGCTCGAAGCTTTAGAAGTCGATTTTATTGATGAAAGCGAAGTATTAACTCCTGCTGATGAACATAACCATATTTGGAAACATGACTTTAAAGTACCATTTGTTTGTGGATGTAGAAACCTTGGTGAGGCATTACGACGTATTGGTGAAGGTGCAGCTATGATTCGAACAAAAGGTGAGGCTGGTAGCGGAAATATCGTAGAAGCAGTGCGACATATGAGACAAGTTCAGACTGAAATAAAAAAATTAACGGTTATGGGTAAAGATGAGTTAATGACTTTTTCCAAGGAAATCGGTGCTCCATTTTCATTGGTTGAACAGGTAGCGAAATTAGGTAAGCTTCCAGTACCCAATTTTGCTGCAGGTGGTGTTGCTACTCCCGCAGATGCATCCCTGATGATTCAGTTAGGAGCTGAAACTGTTTTTGTGGGGTCTGGGATTTTTATGAGTGATGACCCAGCTCCACGTGCAAAAGCAATTGTTGATTCTGTTACATTTTTTAAAGATGCTGATAAACTTGTCGAAATTTCCACAGGCTTGAAATCTGCTATGAAAGGTTTGGATATGTCGGAAATTCCTGAAGGTGAGCGTTTACAAGAAAGAGGGTGGTAGTTCTAATAGGATTAATAATGATTGGCGTTTTAGCACTTCAAGGAAATTATTCAAAACATATTGAGATATTAGATAAATTAAAAATATCTTCATGTGAGGTTCGTTATAATAATCAGTTAGATGAAATTAATGGCCTTATAATACCCGGTGGGGAATCAACTACGATGACAGATATAATGAGTAGAAATAATTTTTATGATAAAATTCAATTATTTTCTCAGACAAAACCTATCCTTGGTACTTGTGCCGGTTTGATTATGATGGCTAAATCCGTTTTAGATAAAAGAGTGAGGCCTTTAGAGATATTAGATATTGAAGTGGATCGCAATGCTTATGGTCGACAAATACACTCATTTGTAAACAAATTACCAATAAAGCTTGAAAAAGATTTGGAGACAATATCTGTACCATTTATCCGCGCTCCTCAAATTACAAAAGTGGGAAAAAATGTTGAAATAATAAGTAATTATAATAAAAATCCAGTTGCTGTAAAAAGTGGGATTCATATGGGACTTTCATTTCATCCTGAATTGAATAACATAACTATTTTTCATGATTTTGTATTTATAAAACAGTTTAATAGTAAAACATATGCAGCTTGAATTATTAAAAAACATTAATTCTCCAGATGATATTCGAAATTATTCTATAGAAGAATTGAACAAATTAGTAGATGAATTACGTTATTATATAATTAAAACAATTAGTGAGATTGGGGGCCATCTCGCACCAACATTAGGTGTTATTGAATTAACTGTGGCTTTACATAAGGTTTTTGAAACACCAAGGGACAAAATAATATGGGATGTAGGTCACCAAGGATATGCTCATAAACTTTTAACTGGACGTTTTGACCAATTTCATTCGATTAGACAATTTGGTGGTTTAAGTGGTTTCCTTAAACGTTCAGAAAGCGAATATGATGTTTTCGGAGCAGGTCATGCATCTACATCTGTTTCAGCTGCAACAGGTATCGCACAATCTCAAAAGCACTCAGGAAAAGATTTTCGTGTTGTGTCTGTCATTGGTGATGGCTCAATGACTGGAGGATTAGCATTCGAAGCATTAAATAATGCTGGTCATTTAAAAACTCCAATGATTTTAGTATTAAATGATAATGAAATGTCTATTAGTCCTAATGTAGGCGCTTTAAATAATTATTTAACTAAGATTGTAACAAATCCTACCTACAATCGTATCAGGGAAGAAATTTGGAAAATATCAGGCAAACTTCCATTTGGAAAATCAAAAGCAAGAACAATTCTTCATAGAGTTGAAGATAGTTTGAAGTCACTTTTAGTTCCTGGGATGCTTTTTGAAGAATTAGGGTTTAGATATATTGGACCTATTGATGGTCATAATCTAAATGATTTGATCAATACTTTTGAAAAAATTAAAGATATAAAATCTCCATTGCTTCTTCATGTCCTTACAAAAAAAGGGAAGGGTATGGCTAGTGTCAAAAAAGATGAGTATCATCTTGATGCAGTAAAATTTCATGCCGTAAAACCCAATGGCTCCAAAAACGGCAAGGTTTCAAGTAACCAGAATCAAGTTACACCTTCTTTTCAGGATGTTTTTGGTTCTCTTGTTTGTGAAATTGCCCGCAATAGAAAGGATACTGTATGTATAACAGCTGCAATGAGGGAAGGCACTGGGCTGGTACCTTACGCAAAAGAATTTCCAGATAGATACTATGACGTTGGCATCGCTGAAGGTCATGCAGTAACATTTGCCTCTGGATTAGCTACTGAAAATATTAGGCCTATCGTGGCAATCTATTCAACATTTCTACAAAGAGCTTTTGATCATATTATTCATGATGCGGCTATTCAACATCTCCCTGTTGTTTTTTGTCTGGATCGTTCAGGGATTGCTGGGGAAGATGGTCCAACGCATCATGGTGCATTAGATATAGCATATTTAAAATGTATTCAAGATATGATATTAGCTGCCCCTAAAGATGGGAATGAATTACGACACCTGCTTTATACCGCATTGGATTATAATAAAGGTCCTTTTGCAATTAGATATCCAAAAGCAAGTTCTGTTAATTTTGAAAATACTGGTCAAGCAGAATTGCTTTCTATTGGGAGTTGGGAGGTCCTTAGACAAGGAGAAAAAATAGCTATTCTTGCAGTGGGGCCACTCGTTTTTGATGCAATGGATGCAGCAACAGAATTAGAAGAGCATGGCTTAAACTGTGAAGTCGTGAATTGTCGTTTTATTAAACCAATGGATGAAGCGTATTTAAAACATATTGTTGATCAATTTGATCAAGTAATAACGATAGAAGAAGGTGTTATCAATGGTGGCTTTGGAGAGGGAATATCATCTTGGCTATTATTGAATGGCTTTAAAGGTAATACTGAAATCATTGGTTTACCCAATAAATTTGTAGAGCATGGGCCAAGACAAATACTATTGGACAAGTATGGTATAAATGTTGAAGGAATTAAATCTGCAATATTTGAAAAAGCTTTAATAGAAGATTTGGATATTAATCAATGAG
>CACHMU010000022.1 GCA_902581045.1 uncultured Fidelibacterota bacterium
ATTATAGAGCACATTGCATCTAATAGCCAGTTAATGGGTATTGGATTATATAACGGTAAAAATGCAATGATAATTAATAACAAATTAATTTTATTCAATAGTTATAAAGCTTCAAATGATGGAAAAACTTCTCAACAAAATGAATGGAGATATCCATTCAGCACTGCTGATAATTCTCGTGAATTACTTGTTAGACAAAAAATAGAGAATAAACCATTTATTATGAATTTTGAGAATACTTATGCATATCCAAATCCTAGTACAAATCAAAATATCATTTTTCGAATTGCATTTGGTAATGCTGAATCAATAGATATTAATATTTTTGATATTGCCGGATATTTAGTCACATCTTTTGCTGTTGATATATCAAATCATAATACCCATAGTGATTTAAACTCAATACAGATAAAAGAGGTACATTGGAATGTTAGCACTATATCTAAATTATTTGATGCTTTAAGGGCATTTTTAAAAAATTCTTTTGCAACTAATTCTTTATCATTTGGTGCATCATGTCGAATCATTGTATAAGATATCATCGCGCCAAGTAGTGAACCACGATTCCAATTAGGGTCAATTTCAATTGCAGCTTCTAACAACTTTCCAATTTTAGGCAATTGGATTATCCAATTCGGATCACCTTTACTTGATTTTATTGCACCACCATAAGCACCAGCTGTCCAATAAAGAAAAAATATATCATCCTTTTTAAAAATTGGCTTTTCATCAGATATTCCACTAATCCAATCTTTGTAATTAGTAAATTTTATCGACAAGGATTGATCGCCGTAATTGACAGCTTCTGAAAAAGATGAATTTGCTTTAGCATATAATTCCATAGAATCATTATAATCAGTCATAACCATTCTATCTGCTTTTTCCATTGTAAAACCAAAAGAGTGAAGGGTCAAACTTTTACAAGCATTTATAAGAATATTTGGATTATTAGGATTTGAATTTGCCTTCTTAACATTTCTATTTACATAAAACTCATATCCACTGTCAACTAAATCTGGCTTATTATCTAATAAAATAATCGTAGGACTACAAGAATAGAATATTAATACAAATAATAAAAAGTATAAACGGGAAGAAAAGATATCTAAAGTAAAATTATTATTCGTGAAGCTCACGGTAAATTGGGAAAGATTTACACAAAGATTTTACTTTAGATTTAACATTAGCGATTAGAGTTTCATTTTCAATATCATTGATAACTTCATCAATAAGCTCTACGATTTGAACCATTTCTACTTCACCCATACCTCTGGTAGTAATTGCAGGATTTGGTTTTAGGATTGAATTCGAACCATTCTATAATACAATTTTCATCTAGTTCAACTAAAGAGATCAAATGTGTATTGTTATCATCTTTTGCAACTATAAGGTCAATTAATTTTCTATTAATTTTAGATATTTTTTTAAAATCAATAAGATCGTCACTCCACCATAAAACGTCACCACCTCCAACAAAGTCTAAATCTCCATCTCTATCTACATCCCATTGAAACCTAATTGATTTTTTCATATCATCAATTAGGATAATATCATAGTTGGATGAAAGATTGATTGTCATTGATTTATTAGCTTTTGGTATATCACTAATAATAAAGCCTGAATTAGCGCCAAGTTTTGATTTGGAATTTGGAAATGTATATGAAGAAAACGTCATGCTTCCTTTTGAATTTGCTCTAAAATATTCTTGATTTTTGGCGAACCACATATCTCCCCAATATCCTGATGATGGATCTGTTAATAAATTTGATATATAACCGATATCCTGTGCTCCATCAGCTTCCTCAAGATCAATGCCACGATTTTCTCTTTCATCATTAATACTAAATGAATCAATACCTTCTTTGATCTTTTCCTCATCAATATGCCAAATAAGCAGTCCAGATCCAGGTAAACCAAGATTATAATTAGGGACTTGCGTTATAACACCATACTGATTTTTAACAACATCAGTAGAATCTATGAGAATCTTAATAAAAGATGGATAATCACCTGTATTTTCCCATACATAATATCTCGCTGAATCAATGCTCACTTTATCTCTGTACCAATTATTTCTATTTTCAATAAGAAAGTATTCATTTTTAGAAAATTGTTTTTTGTAAATGTGCCCTTCCATACCACTTTCTAAGGTTATACTATTAAGATTTACATCATCATTAGGTAATTCCCATCCTGCATAAATCCTGGTCCATGCATCCGGTGGTGCAGGTATTATTCCACGACCATTATTTGAGCCTTGATCCATAAGAGAAAAAACACCAACTCCAGACTGACCTGTATTTATATCCCATAACGGAGGTAATCCAACAGCAAAGCCTATCATCATTGCCCAAGTACCTGTAATACTATATTGAATATCACATGGTTCATCTAATAAACTTTGCAAAGAAGGATCCATAAGAGGAAAATTTTGTGATTCAGGAATAATAATACCACTCTCAATAATTGAATTACCTATCTGAATTGGTCCACCTAAATGTTTATTAACCATATTTTTATCTACAAATGTTGAGGGTATATCCTCTGGCGTAGGATCAAGAAAAGGTAAATTAAAATCTTGGCCAAGGCCTGGATGGATAATTGCTATAACGTCAAATCCAGAGAAATCAATACCATCAGTATTAAAAGCTGCTAAGACAGCATCTTTTAATAATTGTGTAATTCTATATTCATGCTCATTTTTCTTACCCAATTCATTATAATAGTTCATAGGTCGTGAAATTTTATAACTAGATTGATCATTAATAGGAAAAATTGTTGAATTCATGATATCAATACCAAACTTACCAAAAGAAACATTTCTGAAATAATTATTTACTGCATGAATATGGGAATTGAAATAGTTAAAATCATGAGGAGTGGGGTCAATAGTATATTGTCCACAAAAATTATTTTCTGAATAGTTGAAATCACCCGTCCCTGTGAATCCAGGATAATTACCTTTTTCAAAAGATATACGAATAAAAGCTATTTTCAGATTACCTGTTAACTGAGACTGTAAAGGGAAACAAACTAATATTAAAAGAGCAACCGCTCTTTTAATATACAATAGTGAAAGCATTATTTATTTTAATTAAAATAAAACATTCATGGAAAATCTCATGGTATTTGTTAATGGATGACCAGGTTCACCAGAGGTATATCCAAAATCAAATCCATAATTTGAGAATCTCAATCCAACTCCAAAAGTTGGATTTGATATTTTTCCAGTTTTATCAAAATAATAACCACCTCTTAAAGCAAAGTAGGTAGAATACCAATATTCCATTCCAAAATTATGAACTAGTTTATCTAATTCGCCTTGAATTGAACGATCGTCGGCTGAGCCAACTTCCTTTTGCCCCCATTCATTATAAATACCCCAGTTTTTATCACCAAATTTTGCACCATATTTTGTAGCAGTATTTATCATTTCTTCACTATCACGTTTTCCATTCCCATTAGCATCTCCGGCCCATTCCCATCCACCAATTTTTCTATCAGAGTCCTCTCCAGCTGGAGCACGATCGATGTCACCACCTAACAGCCAATCATCTACCCATGAAGTAAAAATAGCTTTATAAAGAGGATCTTTATGTGCTGTTTCTAACTTACCATTTTTATTATAATTATTATTCTTAATACTCTCTTTGCCATTACTATCATATCCACCTATCAAGCCATCGCCATCCCAATCCATATCGGGATATGATGCTACAAGTAGTTTGTCCACATCATAAACAATTTTAAAACTATTATTTTCATTTTTGAATGCTTCATATGCAAAACCAAAAGTTAAATTAGTAGGCTGAGGATCTGCTTGATCAGGATCAATAAAAGAAACTTTTGGACCAATATTTGTCATTGTAATTCCCATATCAATTTCGGGACGCAACCAACCTTTTTTCATATATCCAATATCAAAACCAAAGTCAGTTGATGTACCCTTACCTTTCTCAGCGCCTGTACCTAATTCAACTAGATGCTGATAGGATATCTTAGCATTTAACCCAAAAGAAGAAGATGAGGATAATTTTGAACTATAGGAGATTGCAGCTGCCATCATATAAGAGGTGAATTTACCCTGATATTGAGCATATTCATCCATTCTGACTTGCTCACCCAAATTTAAATAAATCAAATGACCACCAAGTGTACCTAGATTATCAAACTTTTTTCGATAGCCAAGAAATTCATAATACATGTCATCTGCTAAGTTTGGTAACCAGTTTACATGCATTATTGCTAATTCAGACCCATCTTGAAATGCTAAGCCAGCTGGGTTCCAATAACTAGCATATGCATCATTTGCAACGGCAACCTGAGCTTCACCCATGCCACCTGCGCGAGCGCCAGGTGAAATAAGTAGAAAAATTGAGCCAGCCTCACCTTGTGCCACAATTGGTGAGCTGCAAAGGAGCAGAAGTGCAGACACAATTGAATATATACGTTTCATAGTAGTCCTTTCCCACAACATTGGGATTTTATTTTATTGATGGAAGAAACGATTCAACCGTTAGCGTTTTATTAATAGCACTCCTGTTTATTTAATAAAAATTACCCTTTTATATAGAATTAAGGCAAGAAAATAGAAAAATATTATTTTCCAGGCCAAATTGATAGAATTGGTAGATAAGTAATAACAATTACACTAATTAGCATTACTATAAAAAATGGCAATGTTGATTTATATATTATTGGCATTGGCTTGTTAAAACGATAAGAAGATAAAAATAAATTCATCCCCACTGGTGGAGTTAAAAAACCCAACTCTAAATTCGCAATAAATATAATCGCTAGGTGTACTGGATCTATACCAAAATACAAACCTAAGGGAGTAATCAAAGGAACTACAATAATTATTGCAGAAAAAATGTCCATCATACATCCGACAGCAAGTAAAAAAATATTTAACATTAAAAGAAAAATAAGTTTTGATGAAATTGCAGTTTTAGCCCACTCAAGTAATCGGAGTGGTATTTGAGCATCAACAAGATAACTTGTCAATCCCATAGCGACTCCAAGAATTATTAAAACTCCACCAATTAGTGTAGAACAATCTAAAATAATTCTTTTTATGTTTTTCCATTTAAGATCTTTATAAATAAAAACCTCAACAATAAATACGTAGATGGTAACCAAGGATGCTGTCTCTACTAATGTTGTATATCCTCCAAAAATACCAAATAAAATCATTATTGGAATTATTGCTTCCCATTTAGATTCATTTATAGCAGAAATAATTTTTTTAAAATTAAACTTTTCTCTAGATATAGATTGAACTTTTCCTTGCCAAATAGCCCATCCACCAATCATACCTACTCGAATTAACCCGGGGATTATACCTCCAAGAAATATTGACTTTATAGATATACCAGCTGTTACTCCATAAATTATAAGAGGTAAACTCGGTGGAAATAATAATCCTAATGATCCTGCAACGGTTATAAAGCCTAATGAAAAATTTTTGGAGTATCCTTCTTTAATCAATACTGGCATTAATAAACCACCTAGAGCAAGTATAGTAACACCTGATCCACCTGTTAGCGCAGTAAAAAAACCACAAACAAGTACTAAAACTATAGGGGTACCTCCTGGTATCCATCCAAAAGATCTTCTAAATAAGCGAACCAACCTTTCTGATGCATTACTTTCAGCTAATAAATAACCGGATAATGTAAATAATGGAATAGTTGGTAATGTTGGTGAGACAACAATTCGATAAGTCTCAGCTGATATAGCCGATAGAGGTGTCCAGTCTCTCCAAAAAAACAACATTGCTAAACCTCCAAGACCTGCAAATATTGGGGCTCCCTTGTAAAGAGAAAATAGTAATAAGGCAATTGAAAAATACATAAACAGAGATGATTCCTGGAGAAAATCATTCGCTATTAGAATCATCACTAGATATACTATAACAAATAAAATAGCTTTATCATTAAAATGTGAATAACTATTATGAATCATATGAATAGCAATTGCTAAAAAACCAATAGGCATAATTAACAATGCAGTCCATCTTGGAATAAAAGGAGCAATATTTATTGGATAATCCATTTCAATCTTTACTAAATCCCAAGCTCCAATTGATAGGAATAGTACAATAACAATAGTTGTTATTTTTTGGAAAATATTCAGCCAGAATAATCTATTCTCGTTATTAAATAATGGCGTATTTGATAATGAAAGAAGTTTATTTCTTCGAGAAGCAAGGATTGCACCTGAAAAACCAATCCACAAAGTAAAATGCTGCACTAATACTGGAGAAGCAACAATACCTGTAGTTCCGAATAATCTTGAGATAACCTCTACTGATGGCAATAATACCAACAACAAAAAAATAATAAGCGAAAAATTATTTTCTATATTTTTGTAATTAATAAGATTCCATTTCTTTTCTTATCTCCATTAGTCTATCAAATGCTTTCTCATCTATCACAGTTCCTCGAAAATCAGGCGTCATTTTACTAATTAATCTTTTCCAATCATCAAATTGCTCCGGAGAAATTTTATTAACTTTAAGTCCGTATTCTTGCATTACGCCTACTGCCTTATCTGACTCATAACGATTTTTTTCTTGGAAACCTTTACCAATTTGATTCGCGATTTCCATCATAAGATTTTGATTATCAACATTGATACGATTCCATGTTCTCAAATCAATAATTATTGCAGCCGTCAAATTTCCCCATTTCATATCAAGCATATTATCTGCTATACCAAATAATTGTTGAGACAATGCATACATTGGATTAAAACCAATTGAAGTAATCAAACCTGTTTGCAAACCAGACAGTACATCAGTCATAGCAAGTGGAATAGGTTGATATCCATGCTTTTCATATAATTGGGCACTTTTATAATCGCCTGCCCAGATAAAAATCTTGTTATTTTTTAAATCTTCTGGAGTAAAAATAGGTTCACTAGAAAACCAATATGCCCAACCAACATCAACCATTGCTAAAAGTTTGAATCCATTTTTTTCAGTTTGTTGATGCAAATCATTGCTTAGCCTATCTCTAACAAAATCAACTTCATCATAAGATTGGTAAAGAAGAGGCATATAAAAAGAAGAAAAATAAGGGTTAATCTCTGTCATGCCCTCATTCGAGATTGCAGCGCCCTGAATTTGTCCAATTCTCATTTTTCTGATCATATCTCTTTCGTCGCCAACAACGCCACTAGGATAAATTCTAAGTCTAATATCTCCTTTAGTTGCTTTCTGCCATCTTTGGCCTAATTCAACCAATAAGCCATGCCATTCAGTACCTTCTGGAGCTAAAGTAGCCATTTTGATGACAATTTTTTTTGCGCTTAAGGGTTGTAAAAGAAATATTAGAAAGCATAAAAGAAAGTATTTCTTAACGATAATATATCTAATAAAAGAATTCATCTATGTTATCGAGCAACCATTCTGCCCTTTTTTTATTAATAATGTTTGCTAAACGTAAATCTGGATCAGCATTGATATCAATATTTATCGCTTTGTATAATAAATTAGTGAATTCATTGCGATCTTGGTTTGGAATGCATACACTTTCTGCCATAGAAACATAAAGACCTATATCTAAATTATTTGATGCTTTAAGGGCATTTTTAAAAAATTCTTTTGCAACTAATTCTTTATCATTTGGTGCATCATGTCGAATCATTGTATAAGATATCATCGCGCCAAGTAGTGAACCACGATTCCAATTAGGGTCAATTTCAATTGCAGCTTCTAACAACTTTCCAATTTTAGGCAATTGGATTATCCAATTCGGATCACCTTTACTTGATTTTATTGCACCACCATAAGCACCAGCTGTCCAATAAAGAAAAAATATATCATCCTTTTTAAAAATTGGCTTTTCATCAGATATTCCACTAATCCAATCTTTGTAATTAGTAAATTTTATCGACAAGGATTGATCGCCGTAATTGACAGCTTCTGAAAAAGATGAATTTGCTTTAGCATATAATTCCATAGAATCATTATAATCAGTCATAACCATTCTATCTGCTTTTTCCATTGTAAAACCAAAAGAGTGAAGGGTCAAACTTTTACAAGCATTTATAAGAATATTTGGATTATTAGGATTTGAATTTGCCTTCTTAACATTTCTATTTACATAAAACTCATATCCACTGTCAACTAAATCTGGCTTATTATCTAATAAAATAATCGTAGGACTACAAGAATAGAATATTAATACAAATAATAAAAAGTATAAACGGGAAGAAAAGATATCTAAAGTAAAATTATTATTCGTGAAGCTCACGGTAAATTGGGAAAGATTTACACAAAGATTTTACTTTAGATTTAACATTAGCGATTAGAGTTTCATTTTCAATATCATTGATAACTTCATCAATAAGCTCTACGATTTGAACCATTTCTACTTCACCCATACCTCTGGTAGTAATTGCAGGAGTACCTATACGCATACCACTAGTAATAAAAGGACTTCTTTCATCGAATGGGACCATATTTTTATTTACAGTAATCCCTGCCTGCTCAAGTGCTTTTTCAGCTGATTTACCAGTAATATTTTTATTTGTAAGATCAATAAGAATTACATGAGTATCAGTGCCACCAGAAATTAACTTGTAGTCCTTACTAAGTAATTCATCGGCCATTGTTTTAGCGTTGTTAATAATGTTCTGGGTATATATTTTAAATCCTGGATCTAATGCTTCTCCAAAAGCAAGAGCCTTTGCAGCGATAATATGCATTAAAGGGCCACCTTGAACACCAGGCATGACTGCTGAATCTAATAATTCAGAAACTTGCTTAGTCCTACCAGACTTGAGTGCTTTAATGCCCCACTTGTTTTCAAAATCTTTGCCCATCATAATCATACCGCCTCTAGGCCCGCGTAAGGTTTTATGGGTTGTAGTTGTGACAACATCACAATGTGGCATAGGAGATGGATGTAAGCCTGTTGCGACTAATCCGGAAGGATGAGCAATATCTGCCATTAAATAAGCTCCTACCTCATTTGCAATTTCACGAAAATGGCTAAATTCCACATGCCTAGGGTAGGCACTACCTCCACAAATAATTAATTTTGGTTTATATTCTTTTGCAATTTTTTTAACATCAGTAAAATTAATTCGTCCAGTTTCCTTATCAACTTGATATGAGACACTATTGTAAAGCTGACCTGAAAAATTAACTGAGCTTCCATGTGTGAGGTGGCCACCATGAGATAAATCTAAACCCATAATTGTATCTCCGGCCGAAATAAATGTCATCAATACTGCCATATTTGCTTGAGAACCTGAATGAGGCTGCACATTAGCGTAATCACACTTAAATAATGTTTTTGCTCTCTCACGAGCTAAATTCTCAGCTTTATCTACAAATTCACATCCGCCATAATATCTTGCTCCAGGATACCCTTCTGCATATTTATTTGTCATGACTGATCCAGCCATTTCTAATACAGGGTAACTAACAAAATTTTCAGATGCAATTAGCTCAAGGGTTTCTTCTTCTCTAGATACCTCATCTAATAAAATATTATATAATTGAGAATCTTTATCTTTTATAAATGAATAGGGCTCATTTATATCGCCCATAGTTTACCAACCTTTTTGTTTATTCAGCTTCTCAGTAACCCAACTATAGCAAGGACTTGATGTTTTTACAAACCCACGATTTTTAACCTGAGAATTCATCATAAACCATTGGGGCTTACCAAATAAAACCTCATTATCAGTTAACCAGTTTTTTGAACGCATATATTTAGAGAAACCCTTTTCTTCAGCTTTCTTAAATTCATCATAAGCGAAGGTTGCTATCACCCTGTCATCAGTTGATATATCATTTGACCTGCAAGACTGAAAAGCTTTGTAATAGACATTCCCTTTAGCACCATATGCTTCACCTTGCCCTGAGAGCGTAACAGCTTTATCAGCCCAATTGAATGCTGAACTATAATCTTCATCTTCGATATAAACTTCAGAGATTTTAACCGCGACTCTAAAGTCTCTCGGGTCGAGTCTAAATAATTTTTCATATGTCTTAGCTGCATCTGTCAATCTATCTGATGTATCATAAGCTTGAGCTAATTTTCTAAGAGAAATTTTGCTTGAGGGATCAACATCAACAACTTGCCTTAGAACCTTGATTGCATCATTAGCACGATCTGCTACCATTAATTTATCAGCATAATCTAAGCCATAACTTATATTGTCAGGATTATTATCAAATCTACTTTGATATACATCTAATGGATCTCTACCACTCTTTTCATATGCCTGTGCTAAATCGCTCTGAGCAGCTTCATTATTTGGTTGGATCTCTAATAAATCTTTAAGAACTGCGATTTGATCATCATAACGTTCTTGGGACTCATATAATTTTGCTAAATCGCTTTTAATCTTTGTATCTTCAGGAGCTAAGAAAGATAATCTATCTAATTCATCCATCTGTAATGAAATTTTCCCTTGTTTTTCATATGAAAAAGCCAATCTTTTCCTTAAGTCAACATTGTTTGGTAAAAAAGTGAGTCCTTTTAATAATACATATTCAGAGCTATCATATTGGCCCATATATTCATAAGCAATTGCATAAAACAAATATACTTCCTGAGGATCATCACGATCACAACCAAGGTCTGTTAATTCATCATAAGCACGAACTGTTGCAGTCCAATCTCTATTTTTATAAAATTCAGCAGCACTGCTAAAAATTCTCGGGCATCGAACTTCTCGAATAGAATCAAGTCTAGCTTGTTCGGCAGCATCAGAATCAGCATCAGATTGTTCCGGTGGAGTACACATCGTCATAAAAATAGATACCGCACCTAAAAATAAAATTTTGTTATAAAAAGATTTAATCATCATTGTTTTGCTCTCCTCCTCAAGAACCATACATCCCCTACACTTATACCCACGCCAAATTCTCTAAAATTTTCTTTATAATTTTCGTTGATATAACGGGAACCATTTCTAAAAGAAAAATCAATTTGATTTCCTGTACCTGCGAATTTAAATCCAAACCCAAATGATAAGCCATTCTCAATTATAGTTTTTCCAGAAAATTTCATCCCGTTAAATGATTCGTTATATAAATCATAATTGTCTTCATATATGCCAGTTCTAAGTGTAATTCTATCTTGCCAATCTCTAGCCATTTGATTTCCAAAACGTATTAACCCAATACCTAAATGGCTTTTAGAACCAATTTGTTCTTTAAAAATACTACCATA
>CACHMU010000023.1 GCA_902581045.1 uncultured Fidelibacterota bacterium
AAAAGCAATTAATGGTGAAAGATTGCTTATGCCCAGAATGTCTCCAGATGGGGAAAAGATTCTTTATTATAAAGAAGATGATGGATTGTATGTAATGAATCCAAGTGATGAAGTTGGGGTTCCAGTAACGACAACAAGCAGCAATGTAAAAGTTTTACCTGAAAATAATAAATATTTTAGGAATATATCGTGGGCCCCTAACAGCGAAAGGGCTGTTTTTTGGACATATAAAAATAATACGTATTTTCTCTATCTTTTTGAAAGGAGTATTGGAAAGGCCCGCCTATTACAATCTGGAGCACGATTTGGCAGTTGGTATGATAACTCTACAGTTACATACAGAAGTGAATCAGCAAATAAAATGTATATGATTAATGTTACAAGTAATACAATTGGTGACCCAATTCTGATACATGATTCGCCATGGGCTGATCTTCAACCTAGATAAAATTATGAAAAAACAATTATTACAAAAATCTGACTTCATTTATTTTAAAAAAATTGAGTCAAGATGGGGCGATATGGATGGATTGAGACATATTAATAATGCAAAATATCTTACATATTTTGAAACAGCTAGGCTTGAATACCTCTCAACATTAGGAATAGATATAAATCGTTGGAATTCAAAAGAAAGCGTCATTCTTGCTAGTATGAAAATTGATTATCATCAACAATCTTCATACCCAAATATTTACGAAATAGGTTGTAGGATATCACGAATAGGAAATAAAAGTTTTGATATTTTTAATGCATTATTCGAATCCACAAATACTGCGCCTATTGTTACAGGAACATTTACTATAGTTTGTTTTAATTATCATTCGCAAGAGACAATCACTGTCCCAGATTCAATTAAAAATGCCTATCACCCTTTTGAAAAATGATTTCCACAGGATTTTCTGAAAAATTATTATCTGATCGTTTAATTGATCGCCTTGCTTATGCTCATGATGCGAGTATGTATCGATTAGTTCCTAAGGCTATATCTAGACCAGAAAATGAATCTGATGTTATATCCATTTTAAAATATGCAAATGATTCTAAAACCCCAGTAACATTTAGAGCAGGTGGAACATCTCTATCTGGACAATCAGTAACAGAAGGAATTATTGTTGAAACTATCCGTGGATGGCAGGGCTATGAAATAATTGACCATGGGCTATCAATCCGTTTATCTCCAGGAGTAGTAGGGGCAAGAGCAAATCTGTATTTATCAAAATACAACAAACGAATAGGTCCGGACCCTGCTTCAATAAATGCTGCAAGAATTGGTGGTATTGTCTCAAATAATTCTTCAGGTATGGTTTGTGGAGTAAAGCATAACACATACCATACTATGAAAAACATTCGTTTCATTTTATCAAATGGAAACCTTTATGATACGTCTGACGATAGTAGCTATGAACGATTTTTACATGTTGAAGATAGCCTTTCAAAGGGATTGATTGAATGTAAAAAAGAGATTGAAAGCAACGATGAGCTTTTAAGTAAAATTAGAAAAAAATATCTTATTAAGAATACATTAGGCTATTCACTTAATGCATTACTTGATTATGATCATCCCCTAGATATTTTTAGTCATCTTATTATAGGATCTGAAGGTACGTTAGCATTCATATCTAACATTGAATTGAAAACGATAGATGATCCACCAAATAAATCTACAGGTTTAGTTATTTTTGATGATATTGAATTAGCCACAAATGCATTAAAAATCTTAATTAATGAAGGTGCTGATGCAATTGAATTGATGGATGATGCATCATTAAGAACATCTAGAAATTTAAGAATATCACCTTACGACCATAATGTTATTAAGGATGGTTCAGCTGGGCTTCTCTTCGAATTTCAAAGACATAATCAAAACGATATTGATTTAATTAAGGATAGATTAGTTGAGGATCTAAAAACTGCTAAAGGTTCACTTCCATTAGGTATAACTGAAAAATTATCTGATCGAACTTCTTTATGGAATATTAGAAAAGGTTTGTACCCTACAGTTGGTGCCTTAAGAAAGAAAGGCACTAGCGTTCTCAATGAAGATCTTTGTTATAATTACAGAGATTTGCCACAAGTCGTTAAAGAGTTAAAAGATATCTGTAAGAGCTGGAATTATAATGATGCTGTTCTTTTTGGACACGCGAAAGATGGAAATATCCATTTTGCTGCTTCAATGGATTTAAATACTAATGATGGTAAAAAGAGATTTGAAGGTTTAATGAACGATATGGTAAGCATGACTGTTGGAAAATTTGATGGCTCTTTAAAAGCTGAACATGGTACTGGTCGAAATATGGCTCCTTTTGTTGAGTATGAATGGGGAGGTGCTTTATATAAAATTATGTGGAAGATTAAAAACCTTTCAGATCCAAAAAATATATTAAATCCAGATGTTCTTTTAACAAAAAATCAGAAGATTCATATAGAAAATATAAAAACTATGCCTGTTGTGTCGGATGAAATTGATCTTTGTGTAGAGTGTGGTTTTTGCGAGCCAATATGTCCATCAAAAGAAATCACGATGACGCCTCGTCAGCGAATAGCTGTTCAGCGAGAAATTAAATTAGGGAATGCAAATCCAAGTGTATTAAAAGATTATAATTATGATGGAATTGATACTTGCGCCACAGATGGTTTATGCGAAATAGCATGCCCTGTAAATATCAATACTGGCGGCTATATAAAATCTTTAAGGCATGAGGATTTATCTTTTATTAATAATGTATTTAGTAAATGGATTGTTAATCACTTTGGGTTAGTTCAGAGCACTGCGCGACTAGGGCTTCGATTTGGGAAAAAAATAGAATATAATTTTGGAAATAAGATATTAGTATTAATTACTAAAATTCTAAATACAGTATTTGGTACTCCTGTCTGGAACAAAGCTCTCCCCTCAGTAGCTAAATCAATTAAATCCTCTAATTACAGCAATGATAATAAGTGGGTATATTTTCCTTCATGTGTAAATAGAGTTTTAAGTAGCGACTCAAGCAAATCATCATTGGCAAGCTTGTTGGATGAAATATCCTTAAAGTGCGGTGAATCATTTCGAATTCCAAAAATGATTAATACAATTTGCTGTAGCCAGCCATTTGCTTCAAAGGGCTATAAGAGCGCTGCATTGCTGATGCAAGAAAAGACAATTGATATTATTTGGGAGTGCTCCGAGCAAGGTCAATTGCCCGTTTTTATTGATACATCACCATGCACCCATCAACTGTTAGACTTTCATCCAGATTTAAATAATAGTTCAAAGAAAAAGTTAGAAAAGTTGAAGATTTTAGATTTGGTTGATTATTTAATCTTATGTATTAAAGAAATTAACCTTCCAAAATTAAAAGGGAAGATTTCTATTCATCCAACCTGTTCTGATGAAAAAATGGAACAGACTTCAAAGTTGAAGAAATTAGCTGAAAAATGCATTGAAAACGTTATTTTTTCAGATAGTTGGGGTTGTTGTGGCTTTGCTGGAGATAAAGGCCTAAATAATCCTGAATTGAATAAATCTGCTACAAGATATTCTAATGATGGAATAAAAAATATAAATTCTGGTTATTCAACAAGTAGAACATGTGAAATTGGTATGATGACCCATTCGAATATTGATTATAAATCAATAGCTTATTTAGTTAGAGATTATATATACCAACCTGTGAAGTAACTCACTTGAGGTCTATAAATTCTATGTTAAATTCATTCTTTACAAACAATATTATTATTTAAAAAAGAAATCAATCACCAAATGATTAAAAAATATTTATTTCTAATTTTTATGCTAACATTATCGATAGTTAGCGCGGAAACAATTGGTAGAGTAATGAAGTCTAATGGGACTGTATTGATAAAACCTATGGGCTCTGGTACTTATTCTGTATCAGTTAAGCCGGGACAGGCTGTTTCAAACGGCGATGCTATTAGAGTTGGAGAAAGTAGTTTTGCAGTTGTCATTTTTCTTGATGATAAATCAGTAGTTAAAATTCGTGAAAATACAGATTTTCAATTTGTTGAAACTGCAAATACAAGAAGTTTAGTAATTGATCAAGGCACTACTCTTCATAATGTTAATAGGGAGGGTCGTACAAAGGCATATCGCGTAGAAACTCCTGTATCTGTTGCATCTGTTAAAGGTACAGAGTTTTCTGCTTTCCATGATGCAGTCGCTGGAATCGACAAATTTGTTGGTAAATCTGGAAATTTTGATGTCTTTAATACAATTAGTGGTCAAACTGTAAATGTTGGAGCAGGGCAAAAAGCTGTTTCTAATGCTTTAGGCCAATTAATACCGGCGCCAGCACAGCCTGGTGATTACCCGGAAGATCCTGAAGGCGAAATGCCAGACCAAGAGCCTGAACAAAATCAAGAAAGAGAACAAGACTCACCGAATGAAAGAGAGAATAATAGAGGTGAACCTCAAAATCAGCAATTAAATGATCAACAACAACGAAGGCAAACTCAAGAAAAGCAGCCAGAAGTGCAAAAGGTATCAGACTCTGCAAATATTCAGGATAATACTAAACAGCCTCCAAAATCATCACCAGCACCGAAGCCAAAAAAACCTTTTAATCTTGGCCTTGGGGTTGGATCAGCTACTATAGATGGTAATATTTATAATCAAGTAGCGCTTAGGCCAGAGTTATCATTCGGTAAGCTTGGTATTGGTTTAGATCTTGTTTTATATATAGATAATGATGGAAATGTAAGAAAAGATGAATGGGATGAACCGTCAGATTTTATTGATAAATTACTTTATGTAAGGTGGGGACAAAAATCTGATCCATTTTGGCTAAGATGGGGTTCTTTGGAAAATGTTACTTTAGGTTACGGTGGTTTATTAGGTGGTTATTCAAATATGATGGAATTCCCATCTGTACGCAAAGTTGGTGTTAATACGGGATTTGGTTTTGGAAACTTTGGAACCGAGATATTTTTATCTAATATGAAGGATTTTTCAAGGGGTGGAACTTTATTAGGGTTGAGAGGAACTTACAAACTATCTGAGGCCATCCCAGTCAAATTTGGGTTGAATTTTGTTACGGATATGAATCAATTCTCAGGGTTAAAGGATACTGATGATGATACATATCCAGATATGTTTGATGATTTCCCAACAGATAAAACTTTATGGAATGATACTGATGGAGATGGTATACCTGATATAAACGGAGGTAGTAAAAAGCCAGCTCAAGGTTGGGATATTGATGGTGATGGTGATAATATTCTTGATAATGAAGATGATGATCTGAAATTGAAGCCTACTCCATTTAGCTTGAAAGGAAACAAAGCAACTGCCCATGGCTTTGCATTTGATATTGGATATCCAGTTTTGAAAAGTAAAGCGTTTAGCCTTGAAGCTTATATGGAATATAATAAGTTGATGTTTCCTAAGGTTTCAGGTGATGTTTTTTATAATCGTAAAGCTATGGATGGTACTGGTATAACTGTTCCTGGTTTAAGAGCAAGTTTATTTAGTTTCTTAAATATGAGTTTCGAATACAGAATTAAAAAAGGTTATTTTGTACCACAATTTTTTGACGGTAGTTACGACCTATCGAGGGTTGTCGCTGAGTTTACTGATTCTGGAACTCTAATTCGAACTAAAGATCAAGTAATTTTCGCTGATTCAACTGCCAGTATCGATACAAAGGGAATGTTTGGATCTGCATCAGCAAATTTATTTAATTTGATTAGTTTTAATGCTTCTTATGCTAATATGAAAGCAGACACTGTTGAATTCAATAGCTTTAGTGCCTTAATTAATCTTAATGCTGAAAATATTCCAAAGCTAAGTGTTGCTCAGGCTTATTATCAAAGAAATAACGACAAGAACCCTTTTGATTTTAATAATCCATCAATTAATACTGTTTTTGGATATAAACTTGGCTATGAAGTAAGTCAAGGAGTGAGCTTGATTTGGGATTTTCGTCAATTCTACAGAGATACAGGTACAGGATTAAAGCCAGTAAAGCAAACAACAATAGAAACGGCATTTGATTTTTGATATATGGATAGTAAAACAAAAACAGTATTTAGATATGACTCAGGTGCCCGAGGATTCAATAAGGCAGCTTTTTTACTCTTAGCTTTAGCCAGTGTTCTAGGTATTTTTGGTTATTTTTGGATAATATCTTTTATTTGAGGAATGGAAATGATTATAACTATTGAATATTGCAATAGCTGAAACTATTTACCAAGGGCCGCCAGTATGGCGACAGAATTACTTGAAAAATATGGAAACTCTATATCTGGATTAGAGCTTATTCCCTCAGGTGGTGGAGTTTATGAGGTAACTAAGAATGGAAAGCTTATATTTTCAAAAAAAAATGAAGGACGTTTCCCGGATATAAATGAAATTGAAAATTTGTTGGAACAATAAACTAAGTAACCTTCTTTTTATAATTTTTTCATCTGTTTTGATAGCCCAAGATGGAGAAATTTTAGAAATTACAAAACATGTAGGTTACACATTAGATGCACAAGAAAATCTTCATTATAAGGTATTTAATGATATTCCAAATTTTGAAAGTGCACAATTTTTTGAAATATCTCCTCAAAAAATTGAAGCAAGGATTTCATTTGTCGAATATACAAATATCAAAACGAGTAGACGCTCATTTAGTCTAAAAGAATTTTCAGATATGCAATTTCGTTTGAAAAACAATCCAAAAATAACTGATGCAATAAGAGAGTCTTTTAGGAAAAATTTAACATATTTAAGAACGAAGTCAGTTTTGCAAAATATTTCAGTAGGTCAATACTTATCGGTTAAGCATAGAAATGGTGTATGGGTAAGAGGAACATTATTGAATTTTAGTAAAGATAGGCTACTTATTCAAACTCCCTTCTCCATAAAACAAATACCAATAACAAAAATGGAGCGGATAACATATCGTGAAAAAATTATTTCTATGCCAGAATGGAAATTAACAATATATGGTTTAGCGGCTTTGCTTGGTTTAGGAGCAATGGAAACATGGAATCGACAGACGTCACCTAATTGGGGATATAAGTGGCATAATCGTTTTATTGGGGGTATTTTCGGACTAGTTGCTGGTGCTGAGGTTTATGACACATCTATGATACTATTAACAAAAAAAACTCATTTTGGACTTACACCAGAAGAATTAGATAAATTAAACCGTTAGACTATTGGAGGAACTTTGGCAGAAGATACAAAAGAATTTAAACAAGCATATCTTGAAGAAAAGCTTCAGGCCATTGCTGATAAATTAGGCGATGCTTATGGTGAACCATTCTTAGCTGAATTAATTTCTCGAATGGAACGGACAGTTGCTCATTTTAATGAAGAAGTTGATACGATGTTATCTTCGGTCAAAGATAATACAAAAAAACGTCAAAAGTATTTTGGTGCGCCAGAGGGTGGAACCTCAACCAATCAAATTGATGCTAAAAGTGAATCAGGTATAGAATCTAATTCTGATGCTTCTAATAATGACAAATCTACAGCGCCTGATGATGAAAATTCTGGTAAAAAGAAGAAATTTTCTTTGTTTAAGCGTAAAAAGAAAAAATAATTTTTGTTTAATCACTTCTTGCCTTGCTTCACTCTAAAATATCCACCTAGATTTAATCAGTTTTTATAACATTTTTGGTCGTGCTAGATGGGGAATTAGCGGTGCCCTGTAACCTGCAATCCGCTATAGCAGGATTGATGCTTGTTTGAGGGAGATGCTGATCATTAAGCATAGATTAAGTGACGTTGAAATTTCAGTTCTTCGCAATGGTTTTACACTAAAACCCGTCAGGACCGGAAGGTAGCAGCGGTAGGTGCTTAGAATTATGTGCCTTAGAAATGTTGGAATGGAGTTAACTGGTCTACTGTCTAATGGGGCCAGATTTTTCGACTTCATGCGCACGACCATATTTAAAATACAATGACATATAAAGTATTATCACTAAAATGGAGGCCCCAATCATTTGACGATGTGATTGGTCAAGACCATATAACAAATACCTTAATAAACTCATTTAAGAAGGATAGAGTGGCTCAAGGATATGTTTTAACTGGTCCAAGAGGAGTTGGAAAAACAACTACAGCAAGAATTATTGCAAAAGCACTTAATTGCTCTAATTCAAAAAATGGAAAACCATGCAATGACTGCTCAACATGCCAAGAGATAATAGATGGTAGAAACCTTGATGTATTAGAAATAGATGGGGCTTCAAATCGGGGTATTGAAGAAATCCGTAGTATCAGAGAACAAATAAAATATTCACCAATGAGCGCTGAATATAAGATATTTATTATTGATGAAGTGCATATGCTTACAAATCAAGCCTTTAATGCTTTATTGAGAACCCTTGAAGAACCTCCAGAACACGGGAAGTTTATCTTGGCCACAACCGATATTCATAAAGTTCCGTCTACAATTATTTCACGTTGTCAACGTTTTGATTTTAATCGAATTACCTCATCCGTTATATTAAAAAGGTTATCAGAAATTCTGGAAGATGAGAATATTTCTTCAGATCAGGAATCACTATTAGCTATCAGTAGGAAGGCTGATGGTAGTATGCGTGATGCTTTGAGCCTGCTAGATCAAGTGATTTCTTATTCAGGGGATTCTTTTAAAATAGAACAGATATCATCACTTATTGGATTAATTCCTTCAGAAATGTATTTTAATTTTTCAAATGCACTTATAGAAAAAGATTATTCTCAAATGCTAGGTGTTATATCTTCAATTCGCAATAAGGGCTTATCATTGGAAGATTTTAATGAAGGTCTCATTGAACACTTCAATAATCTTATGGTATCTAAAATAAGTGAAGGCGATGAATTGCTAGATTTAAATAAAGATACAAAAAGTGATTATATTAATAATTCTAAAATGTGGAATAGCAAAGATATAATTAGAATATCTAAAGTATTACATGATATATATTATTCTTTAAAAAATGTAAAGCATCCTATGATATTTTTCGAGATGACAGCTATGAAATTAATGGAAATGGACTCATCAGTTTCAATAAGCGAATTAATATCGGGGAGTAGAGAATTAAGTCAAAAAAAAAAGCATGAGGATTCTCAATCTTTAAAAAATAATTCAGATGAAGCTATAAAAAATAATCAAGACATATCTAAATCTGATTTAGAAGATCCCGAGTCTTTAAATAACAATTCAGATAAAGAGATTAAAAATAATGATAAAATATCTAAGCCTGATTCTGAAGATTTTAAAAGCTTAATATCAGATAAGGTATTGGATTTAGAAAATATTAAATCTAATTGGTCAGATTTTGTTGGTATGATAACTAAGAAAAGACCTTCAATAGGAACAATTTTAGATAGTAGTATACCAATTGAATTAGTCGGAAATAATCTTAATATTGATATTATGGATTTATCAGATTTTAGTGTAGCAAATTTAGAGCGTCACAGTAGCTTAATTAATCAATTCGCTGAAAATTATTTTAATTCGCCCGTGAAAATATTTCCTAAATTAGTTGTATCTAAAAAAAAGGAAAATGTATCTAAAAAAAAGGAAAATGAAGATAATATTGTTACAAATGATAATGTTTTATCAAAAGTAATTGAAGTTTTTGATGGTGAACTTTTAAGATAGGAGTAATTAATGTTTAATAAGGGTAATATGTCAAAAATGTTAAAACAAGCACAGCAAATGCAAAAAGAAATTGAAAATGTGCAAAATGAATTGGATGAACTCCAAATAAATTCTGAATCAGGAGGCGGTCTTGTAAAAGTCACAATAAATGGTAAAATGGAGTTATTAGAAATAAACTTACAAGATGAGGTCTTAACTGAAGAAAAAGAAATTATTGAAGATTTAATTATATCTGCGGTCAATAGTGCGATTTCTAAAGCAAATGATGAAAGTCAAAATAGGATGAATTCAGTAGCTGGTGGTATGTTGGGTGGATTAAAAATGCCGGGTATGTAATTAAGAATGATACCCTTAAGTATTGAAAGATTAATTGAAGAATTCTCACGCTTCCCTGGAATAGGTAGAAAGACTGCCCAACGTATGGCTTTTTATGTATTAAAATCACCAAATGATTATTCTGAAAGATTATCAAAGTCTATTATTGATATAAAGACTAAGATCAGATTTTGTGAAATATGTAATGGTATTACTGAAATTAATCCATGTAATATTTGTGAGGATGTAAAACGTGATAAATCCTCTATTTGTGTCATTGAAGATCCGGCTGATATTTATACTTTTGAGAAAAGCAGAATTTTTAATGGCGTTTATCATGTGCTTGGTGGTTTATTATCACCATTGGATGGAATAGGACCAGATGATATAAATATTGATACTTTATTAAATAGAGTAAAGCCAGGATATGAGGTCATTATCGCAACTAATCCATCTATTGAAGGTGAGGCTACTTCACTGTATATTGCAAAATTACTTAATGATAAATCAGTCAATGTTACGCGTTTAGCTAGAGGAATACCTATGGGTTCAAATATTGAATATATTGACGAAGCAACAATTCAAAGAGCTTTGGAAGGTAGAACCTCATTATGATGACATTGCCAAATATCTTAACGTTATTTCGCATTCTTTTAACTCCAGTATTTATCATCTGTCTTTTTGAAGATTTTAATGGAGCTCAAACCTGGGCTCTTATAATATTTATTCTCGCATCAATAACAGATGCATATGATGGATATTATGCTAGAAAAAATGATATGGTGACTGATACTGGTCGATTTTTAGATCCATTAGCTGATAAAATTTTAGTTTCATCAGCTTTTATATCATTTTCGATAATGGGCCTTATTGATTTTTGGATGGTTGGATTAATTATTTTCCGTGATCTTTTTGTAACTAGTTTGAGGATAATAATGACCTCAAATGGATTTACAATGATGACAAGTACTATCGCCAAATCTAAAACCACTCTACAAATTATTATGATTATTTTTACATTGATATTTTTAAGTATAAGTGGGTATGATTTTCCTTTATTTCATTCTATGATTAAATATATAGTAGAGTTCGAGCTAATCTATTATTTAACGATGTTAGTTTCAATATTTACAATTTATACTGGATTAGCCTATGTTATAGATAATAGAAAAGCGATAAAAGAAATAATGAATTAATCGATGAACCGTAAGGTAGCTGAATTAATTGGAACTG
>CACHMU010000024.1 GCA_902581045.1 uncultured Fidelibacterota bacterium
CCGTTGAAGATAACGGGAGGGGAATCCCGGTAGATATACACAAAGAAGAAAAAAAACCCGCTGTCGAGGTTGTTATGACAGTTTTACACGCCGGCGGAAAGTTTGACAAGGGGTCCTACAAGGTCTCGGGCGGTTTACACGGTGTTGGTGTTTCTGTGGTTAATGCCCTTTCTGAATGGCTGTGGGTAGAGGTAAGAAGGGATGGAAAAAAACACAGACAAGACTATAAAACTGGAGAACCACAAAACAAATTAAAAACAACAGGAGAAGCTAAAAAAACAGGTACAAAAGTTTGTTTTTTTCCTGACACAAAAATTTTTAAATCCACAACTTTTGAATATTCAATAATTTCTGAAAGACTTCGAGAGCTCGCTTATCTTAACCGAGGGTTGGAAATAGTATTAAAAGATGAAAGAGAAGACAACGGACAAACAGACACGTTTAAATTTAAAGGGGGTTTAAGTGATTTTGTAAAATACTTGGACGAAAACAACAACCCACTACACAACAAAGTCATAACTGTTAACAAAGAAGATGGGGACATCCCGGTTGACGTTGCTTTGCGATATGGCAACACATACAACGACAACATTTTAACTTTTGTTAATAACATAAACACGATCGAAGGCGGTACCCACCTTTCTGGGTTTAGGTCAGCGCTAACAAGAGCAATGAACAACCACGCAACAAAAAACAACCTGGTTAAAGCAAAGAAAAATGAAAAAATTGTTTTAACCGGAGAAGATTTTAGGGAAGGGTTAACCGCGATAATAAGCGTCAAGGTTCCAGAACCACAGTTTGAGGGACAAACAAAAACAAAACTCGGGAATGGTGATGTTAAGGGAATTGTAGACAAAATAGTTTATGAGGGTATTTTAGACTTTTTAGAACAAAACCCCTCAATTGGAAGGCGCGTTATAGAAAAAGCCCTTTTAGCTGCAAGGAGTAGAAGTGCGGCAAGAAAGGCGCGGGAGCTTATTAGAAGAAAAAGCGCGCTCGGAGGATCCTCTCTCCCAGGAAAGCTAGCGGACTGTTCAAACAGAGACCCTGTTTTTTGTGAGCTTTATTTGGTAGAGGGAGACTCGGCTGGTGGGTCGGCAAAACAAGGAAGAGACAGAAGAACCCAAGCAATTTTGCCCCTAAGAGGAAAAGTAATTAATTCAGAGAAAGCAAGAATTGACAAGCTTCTTTCTAACAACGAGGTTCAGTCTATGATAACCGCCCTTGGTGCGGGGTTTGGTGGCGCAGAAGATGAGGGTGGAGAAAAGTCTGCGGGGGATTTTGATATAGAAAAACTAAGATACCACAAAATTATTATAATGACAGATGCTGATGTAGACGGTTCTCACATTAGAACCCTTTTACTAACTTTTTTCTACAGAAAAATGAAAGAAATTATTGAGGGTGGCTTTTTATACCTTGCGCTCCCACCGCTTTACCGCGTTTCACAAGGAAAAAAAGAGTCATATGCTTATGATGACAACGAAAGAGACCTTTTAATCGAAAGAATGTCAAAAGACAACAAAAACACAAAGGTTTCTATTCAGCGGTATAAGGGGCTTGGAGAAATGAACCCAGGACAGCTTTGGGAAACAACAATGGATCCCGAAACAAGAACGCTTATGCAAGTTACGGTTGAAAGCGCAGGCGAGGCAGCAGAAACCTTTCAAAACCTAATGGGTAATGATGTAGAAGCGAGGCGAACCTTTATAGAAAAAAACGCAAAGTTTGTTGCAAACCTAGACATATAAATAGGATTTAATATGGTAGACTTTAACAGAGATAACACGCTTCCCAGAGACATCGTAGATGAAATGCGGGAAAGCTATTTAAACTATTCAATGTCCGTGATTGTTTCCCGGGCACTTCCCGACGTTAGAGATGGATTGAAACCAGTACACAGAAGAATATTATATGGAATGAATGAACTAGGGTCAGGTTGGAATAGGCCGTACAAAAAATCAGCGAGAATTGTGGGAGACGTCTTGGGTAAATACCACCCACACGGTGACAGCTCTGTATACGATGCTCTTGTCAGAATGGCCCAAAACTTTTCAATGAGATATGAGCTGGTAGATGGCCAAGGAAATTTCGGCTCAATTGATGGAGACAATGCGGCAGCAATGCGCTACACAGAATCAAGAATGACGCGGCTTTCAAGCGAAATGTTAAAAGACCTCGATAAAGAGACAGTTGATTGGGGTTTAAACTTTGACGAAACATTAAAGGAGCCAACCGTTTTACCAACAACGGTTCCAACCCTATTGATTAATGGGTCCGAAGGAATTGCCGTTGGTATGGCAACAAAAATCCCACCACACAACCTAGGTGAGGTTGTTGATGGATTGGTTGCTCTTATTGACAACGAGAACATTTCAACAGAAGATCTTATGGACCTCATTAAAGGCCCAGACTTTCCTACAGCGGGTTTAATTTTGGGAATGGATGGGCTAAAACAGGCCTATGAAACAGGGCGAGGAAAAATTAAAATGCGAGCCCGGGCACATATAGAGTCAAACAAAAAAGGTCGGGACAGTATAGTCATAACAGAGGTTGCATATCAAACAAACAAAGCAACGCTTGTTGAAAAAATTGCAGATTTAGTAAGAGATAAAAAGGTGGCAGGAATAAGAGACCTAAGAGACGAATCAGATAAAGATGGAATAAGGGTTGTTATTGACACTAAAAAAGATGCTGTGCCTGAGGTTATTTTGAACCAACTATACCAACACACACAACTTCAAGACACGTTTGGAATAATTTTACTTGCCCTCGTTGATGGTGTTCCTAAAATTATGCCACTAAAAACCATTTTAACTCATTTTGTAGATTTTAGGCATGAGGTTGTTGTTAAGCGAACGGAATTTGATTTAAAAGAGGCAGAGGCCAGGGCACACATACTTGAAGGTTTAAAAACAGCGCTTGATAATATTGATAAGGTAATTGAAATAATAAAAGGAAGCAAAGACCCAACGCAAGCAAAAGAAGGCCTGATGGATGGTTTTAAACTAAGCGAAGTACAGTCACAGGCAATTTTAGACATGCGTCTCCAAAGGCTAACCGGCCTAGAGGTTGAAAAAGTTGTAGAAGAATACAAAGAGCTTATTAAACACATTTCCCATCTAAAGGGCATACTTGAAAGCAAACCCCAAAGAATGGATATAATAAAAAAAGAACTCCTAACAATAAAAGACCAATACGCAGATGAAAGAAGAACAGAAATTGTTCCAATTGATACAAACTTTTCCATGGAAGATATGATAGCGGAAGAAGAGGTTGTTTTAACAATTACACACCAAGGGTATATTAAAAGGACGGCTCTAAACACATACAGAACTCAACGCCGAGGGGGCCGAGGCGTGCAGGGCGCAATGAGCAAAGAAGAAGACTTTTTAGAACACCTGTTTATCGCAAACACGCACAACTATATGCTTTTCTTTACAGACAAAGGAAAGTGTTACTGGTTAAAAGTGTATGACATACCACAGGGCGGTAGAGCGGCAAGAGGAAGGGCGGTTGTAAACCTAATTGGGTGTGAGCCCGGCGAAAGAGTTGAGGCGTTTGTAAGTGTTAAAAGTTTTGACGATGACCACTATATAGTTATGTCTACAAGAAACGGGATTGTTAAAAAAACAGTTTTATCAGCATATGGAAAACCAAGAAAGGGTGGTATATATGCTATTGATATTAGAGAAGGGGACAAGCTCATAGAAGCAAGAATAACAAACGGTGAACACGATATACTTCTTGGAACACACGAAGGAAAATCGATCCGCTTTTCTGAAAACAACATTAGGCCAAGCGGAAGAAAAACAATGGGCGTTAAGGGAATAACCCTAAGCTCAAAAGACGATTATGTTGTTGGCATGTTGGTTGTTAGAAGAGAAGGAACTATTCTTGTTGCAACCGAAAAAGGATATGGAAAACGAACAGAGGTTGTTCAATACAGAACCCAAACGCGCGGCGGAAAGGGAGTGTTAACAATGCGCTGTACTGACAAAACCGGAAAAATGGTTAACATAATGGAGGTTGTTGATTCTGACGACCTTATTGTTATAACCGACTCCGGCGTGTTAATGCGTCAACCAATAGCAGATATCCGAACAATAGGAAGGGTAACACAAGGTGTTCGGCTTGTTAAGCTAGACGATGGTGCAAACATTTCTCAAATAACACGCGTAATTAGTGAGGATGTGCCAAGCAAAGAAGAACCAGAAGAACCCCCAAAAGAAGACACACAACTTTCGATAGAACCAAAAGAATGAGCCTTGAGGAACGATTATTAAAAACAAAATCTAATATACGTACAGCACTTAAAGAAGCTGGAAGACAAGGCCCTATAGAAATTGTAGCTGCTACCAAAACACGATCCTTTGATACAATAATCCGCGCATATAGCTGTGGAATAACAAGTATTGGTGAAAATAGAATCCAAGAAGCAGAGAAAAAGTTTTTATCTTTTTCAACAATGCCGAAAATAAAACGCCGGTTTATTGGTCACCTTCAAACTAACAAGGTAAACAAATGTCTTGATATGTTTGATACGATAGACTCGCTTGATTCAACTAAGCTTGCCACAAAAATCAGCAATAGAATAATAAAAACAAACCAACAAATAGAATGCCTTATGGAGGTAAACACAAGCGGAGATAAAAACAAAAAGGGATTTGCACCCGACAAAATAAACGAGATGTTGGAATGTACAGCGCTTGAGAATATAAACATTGTAGGTTTAATGACGCTTGGGCCAGGCTCACAAAAAGAACAAGAAACAAGAAAATCATTTTCTCTTCTTAAGAACATAAAAGAAACGCTGAACAACAAGATAGGAAATCAACAAATATCTACTTTATCAATGGGGATGAGTAATGACTTTACCATAGCCATTGAAGAGGGAAGCACTATGGTGAGGCTGGGGACTGTACTTTTTGGTCCAAGAGAATCATGAAACACATATATCTTTGTAGTGAAGAGATTGCAAATCAGCTAAAGATCTCAAAAACGGGAAGCAACCAAACACATAGATTTTCTATTGCAAAAGGAACCACCGTTTATTGGCCAAAAGGTCACAGCCCAAGACACATAAATCCCAAATCACTAACAATATTAAAAGAGAAATATAAAATAAAGGAATTGGTGGTGATAGACAGAGCAAATACAACAAAAGAAAAGATAAAAATAAAAGACCATATAAACAGAACAGGAACAAGCTTCCTTGTTGGGGCAACACCATACAAAGAACAACCAACATTTCCTGCCGCAACAGAAATATACAAAAAGAAAACCGGCGAAGTCTTAGTTTGTTATGGAGAGAAATATAAAAAACAAAAGAAAAACCAACGGATGACAGCCGGAGAGTGGCTCGCACCAATTGCATTGGTTTGGAATTATATTGGCATAAATATATCTGCGGTGGGGGTTTCACAAAAAACAAGAAAACTATAAGGGTATAAACATGAGACTAAAAACAGCACTACTAGCAACAATAACGCTTTTTGTGTACAGTTGTTCAGATATCAATATCGTAGCTGAAAGTGAAATAAACAAAATTGGTAAGACAGGGGTTACCGGAACAGCGATCTTTATTAATGAGAACAGCAAACTGCGGTTGGTTGTTGAAATCAAAGGAGTGCAAAACAAAACACACGCTGTACACATACATGAAATAGGTGAGTGTGGGGATGGGGGGCGCGCAGCGGCAGGTCATTGGAACCCAACAAAAGAAAACCACGGTAGGTGGGGGATAAACGAGCACCACAGTGGAGACATTGGGAACATAAACACAGACTCAAGTGGGTATGGTAAAATCACCGTGGTTGACACAAGCAACAGGTGGAGTATCGGTGGGAGCAAAAACACTAGCGTTATAGGCAGGTCTATAATAGTGCATGCGAATACAGACGACGGAACAAGTCAACCCACAGGTAATGCGGGCGGTAGGGTCGGCTGCGGAGTTATTAAAAAACCCTAAAAGAACAAATACGAACACAGAATTATTATGTATACTATACATAATAAACTGACCAGCCCACCCCCGGTAAACCAACAGTAACAATGTAAAAGACCAAAAAAACAACCATAAGAAGTGGCTGTAGATAGTTTTTGCTGGTTTTATTTCAACAAAAGAACAGAAGAAAAAACCCAGGTATAAACACGAATACCCCCATAAATAGCAACCAGTCCGATCAAAACACAAAATAAGGACAACCACAACGGCCAAAGAAAAGTAGATGTGTATTATAATAACAAATAATACAAAACCTAAAAACAAGTCAAACGCTTAATACCAATATTGGTTGATAACAACCCCTTTTAGCTTGTAAGCCGCAAGACAAAGCGCGAACGAAAAGGTGGCGACACGACCTCATACCGTTAAATGTTTAAATGTTTATAATAATATACAAGCTTTGGACAAAAACAACCGATAAGCTTTGTCTTTTTTTGTCCTAATTCCTTATATAAACCACCGTCTGCATTATATTTTTCGGATAATATTTTTCGGAATGACAGGAGGGGGAGTTTTATCAACCTGTTTTTCTCGGAATATTGAAATATATATGATATATAACCGGATTAAATTTTTTGCTAGAGTTCTTTTGTTTGTTTGTTTTTATTTAAAAACCCTATAAAAAATGATATTGTTTATACTGTATTACATACCTCGTTAAATGTTTTTTTTGATATTATTGGCACCTTTGCATCAAGACCGGGATACCCAACTGGTATTAATAAATACGGCGTTTCGTTTTTTGGTCGATTTAATATTTTTGACAAGAAACCCATTGGGCTAGGCGTGTGTGTTAATGTTGCTAGGCCCGCGTTATGTAGTGCTGTCAATAGTAATCCGGACGCAATTCCAACAGACTCATTAACATAGTAATTTTTCCTTTGTTCACCAGCTTCGCCCACATCATATTTTTTTTTAAAAACAACAATAATATATGGAGCTACATCTATAAATTCTTTTTCCCAATTTGTCCCAAATTGATTTAAATCTTCTAACCACTCTTTTGTGGCCCGATGTGAATAGAACTCTTTTTCTTCTTTTTCTGCTGCTTTTCTAATTTTCGATTTTATTTTAGGATCTTTGATAATTACAAAATGCCAAGGTTGCTTATTGGCGCCTGAGGGTGCAGTAACTGCAGTTTTTATACAGTTCTTTATTATTTCAACAGGAAGGTCATTGTTGGAGAAGTCTCGAACGGTTCTTCTTCTCTCCATTGTTTGTAGAAATTCTTTAGATTTTTTAAACATTTCATTGTTTGTGAGTTTATGAAATCTCAATTTTTCGAATCCCATAATTATTCCTTAAATTTCTTTTAATTATATGAAGTATAATGTATTAATTATTTTTATAATTCCTCTTTTTATTATTTCTTGCTCTAGAGATATTAAAGACGATGTTTTCAAAAAACCGACGACACCTATTATATTAATTTCAATGGATGGCTTTAGGTGGGATTACTTTGACAAAACTAAAACACCAAATTTTGATATACTTATAAATAATGGTAGTAAGGCAGAATCATTAATCCCCGTTTTCCCCACAAAAACATTCCCAAACCACATAACAATAGTTAGTGGGAACTACCCACAAAACCATGGGATAATAGCAAACAGAATGTACGATCCAATATTTGATGAAGATTATTATATCGGACAAGGAAGCAAACCAGTATTAGATGGTAAATGGTACGAAGCCGAACCGGTTTGGGTAACAGTAGAGAAATCAGGATTAAAAGCAATGACAATGTTTTGGCCAGCATCTGATGCTAAAATAATGGGTTATAGACCAACAGAGTTTTTTGAATATGATGGTTCAGTAAAGCACGATGATAGAATTCGTCAGGTATTAAAATGGCTTGACTATCCTGATCATAAAAGGCCAAGCCTTATCACCCTATATTTTAGCCACACAGATACCTATGGACATAAATATGGGCCAAACGCAAAAGAGACAATAGGCGCGATAGTAGAAATGGATAGAACAATGGGTTTACTAATTGAAGGCTTAAAACAAAGAAACATATTTGAGGATGTTAATATTATACTTGTTTCTGATCATGGAATGGCAGAAACGCATGAAGACTCTGTTATATTTTTAGATGACAGAATAAACCTTGATGACGTTAGGGTGGTTGATTGGACACCTGTGGGGTCATTAATACCAAACATAAATATAGAATTAGTATATGATAAACTTAAAAACTCTAGCCCGATGTTGGATGTTTATAAAAAGGGGGAAACGCCGGAACGATTATATTATAATAATCACAGACGAATACAACCAATAACACTTATAGCAAAAGAACACTGGTCAATATCTTCTAGAGAGTATTACTCATCAGATGATCACGCACAGGGGTATAACGGAGGAACGCACGGGTATGACCCTGCCTATAGATCGATGCACGGTATCTTTGTGGGTCACGGCCCAGCATTTAAGAATGGTTATGTGGGAAAAAGTATATCAAGTATTCATCTGTATGAAATGATGTGTAAAATTTTAAAAATAAAGCCAGCAACAAATGATGGTTCACTTGATTCTACTATAATTTTTCTTAAAAAATAACAAAAAGCTCGAAATTTAGTGTATTTCGACAGGTTTTAATATTTAGCGATGTTTATATAGGATATTTTGACATAATAATGGTGTTTTTTCGCTAATTTTTACCCAATTATTGGTATACATTTAGTATATATTTTCAACAAAGAATAAGATAACAAATGACCGAAATCCTCTCAACCACAACTAAGTTAATAGAAACAAAACCATGGCTTTCTACCTTTGTAGCTTTGTATTGGGCTTATTGTTTGTTTTGGGGGTTCAAAGGTGCGAGATCCGCAAAAACATCAACAGATTATTTTTTAGCTGGAAGATCAATTGGGATATGGGTTTTTGTGTTGGCAGCAACAGCAACAAGCTTTAGTGGGTGGACATTTGTTGGGCACCCGGGTAAAATATTTACCGATGGCCTTCCTTATGCGTTTGCATCATTTTATGCATTAACAATTCCGCTTACTGGGGTATTGTTTTTACGCAGGCAGTGGATTTTAGGCAAAGCCTATAATTATATAACCCCCGGAGAAATGTATAGTGACTATTATGGTGGAAACACAATGCGGCTATTGACCGTTATCGTGGCACTACTTTTTAGTGTGCCATATTTAGGTGTTCAGTTAAAAGCATCAGGTAGTTTGTTTAATGTATTAACAGACGGCTTGGTTCCGGTAAACGTTGGGATGGTGGCTCTATCAACCGTTGTTATGATTTACGTAGCATCTGGCGGACTACGCTCGGTTGCTTTTGTAGATTGTGCACAAGCAATTTTACTTGCTTTAGGAATAACAATTTTAGGCTTCGTGGTAATCAACTACTCTGGTGGTTGGCACGGATTTACAGATGGTATAGCAAGCCTGGTTAAACAAGATATATCGACAGGTACAAACCTGACACCAGATGGCCACTCTATGAAGGTTGCAATACCAGGAGGCATTCAAATGGTGTCCTCTGGCTCTAAAGCCATTGGAGGAGGTTGGACAGGAATAATGTGCATGACATACATGTTTGCCCTTATGGGAATTCAGTCTTCGCCCGCCTTTTCAATGTGGGCGTTTTCAAACAAGACATCAAAAGCTTTTCGCTGGCAACAGGTTGTAGCATCTTCTATAGTAATTGGAATTATTTTGTTTACCTTTACAATTTTTCAAGGACTTGGCGGGCAGGTGTTAGTTGAACAAGGTGTTTTGCAGGAGACAAACGACAGCAACCTGGTTCCACAGCTAATCAATCTTTTATCTGATTCTCTACCATGGCTTGTTGGATTGTTAGCGGTTTGTGCTTTGGCGGCAATGCAAAGTACTGGCGCAGCATATATGTCAACATTCAGCGCGATGGTTACCAGGGACATATATAAACAATACTTATCTTTAAATGCTTCTGATAAAGCACAAAAGAATATCGGAAGATTTTTTGTCGTGGTTGTTACGATTGGAGCCCTTGTTGTTGCTGCTAACTCTAATCAGGCAATCGTTATGCTTGGTGGCCTAGCTGTTGCATATGGTTTCCAAATGTATCCCGCCCTTATTGGTATTTGTTATTATAAAAAATTTACTACACGCGGGGTTGTTCTCGGCTTAATAGTGGGGCTGATAGCCGTTACCCTTACAGATAAAACCTCCGCTTGGTTTGGGGTTCCATGGGGCGCATATCCATTGACAATTCACAGTGCCGGCTGGGGTATTGTTTTTAATCTAGCAACAGTTTTTCTGGTATCTTCTCTTTTTCCGGAAAGAGGTCAGGCAATGGAAGTTAAAGAAAAAAAACATACGCTCTTACAGTCTGTGTCGGCTCTTACAAAGAGGAAGAAGAAAAAAATACGCCGAGCATGGGTTTTGACGTTAATATGGTTTTTAGTTGGTTTTGGACCTTTTGCTACAATTGGAAACCAGCTTTTTTCAGACCCTAACCTGCCTCAGCTGTGGGCACCATTTTCACTTCCCTCTCTCTGGGTTTGGCAATTGGTGTTTTTGGGATATGGAATATTTGTCATGTGGTATCTTGCTTTCTATATGGGACTATCTAAGCCGATTGATCCTAAAAAAATTAAAAACCCCAAAAACAAATAACTTTTAAAGAGGATTCTTGCTCTGAGACCTTTTGAAATTATCTATTTAATTTTAATCAGCTGGGGGGTAGTTCAACTTTTTTATAAAGCAAAGAAACGAACGCACAGCGCCATATTGTATAAAATTGCTTTATCAGTATTTTTAATACATTTTTTAATAGAAGATCCCAGGTGGCAAATGTTTCCGGCCTATTTTCTTGGTATTCTTATATTTGCTT
>CACHMU010000025.1 GCA_902581045.1 uncultured Fidelibacterota bacterium
CAAATTGATTTCTCCAAGAAAGGTATGTTATATAGCGATGATAGATCGGGTATATTTAATATTTATTATATTGACTCACAAGTCCAGGGATATCTAACAAATGTTGTTGGTGGTGCATTTATGCCTGATATACATGAAAGTGGAAAAATTGCATACTCACTTTATGAAAAAGGCGGTTATAAAATTGCAGTTTTAGATTCAATAGATTTAATAGATGATACCAAGGTTGGATACTCACCTACGTATTTTAATAAAAATAGAAGTTTATCTGCTCCTATTAAAAATGATAATAAAATAAAATCAAAAAAATATAAAGATCACTTTCCACCATTGATGATTATGCCAAGAGCTTCTATAGATTATGGAACAATTAAGCCTGGTTTTTATTTTTATTCATCAGATATCATTGATAAAGTTTCTTTAATAGGAGGTGCATCATCAAATAAATCAAAAGATTTAGATTTATTCATGTTATTTGAATATCGACATCTTTTTCCAACATTATTTTTCGATTTTTTTTATTTAACAAGAAATACTGAAAATGAAAGCTCTTATTCAGCATATAAATTAGATAATAATTTAAAATTTCGATTGATTGAATTTAGAAGTGGGTTAAGATTCCCTATATATGGTACAAGCTTTGAGCTATTTGGAAGTTGGTCAAGATATAGAGCTTCAATAAAAGAAAATATTATTGGCCAACCTCAAATTCAGTCAGGTATTGCTTATGATTACTATAATGGTTTTCAATTAGGATTAAATTGGGGCTTTCAACAGTTCAAACGGAGAGTAGATCAAAATATAAATCCAGTTGGTTTTAAAATAGGCTTTTCACTTATAAATGAATGGAATAATTTTATTGATGGACTTGATTTATCTGATTCAGGGACACTTATATCAAAATATCAAGAAAATAATTTGTTAAGAGGAAAAATTAGCGCAGAACATATATGGGAAATACCAAAAACAAATCGCTGGACATTTTCTGCAGGTGCACAACTTGGTTTATTAAACAACACTCAGGTTGATTCATTTTTCCATTTTTTTGCTGGAGGTATGTCAGGAATAAAGGGATATCCTTTTTATAGCATTGAGGGAACAAATATGATTATTGGCGATTTGACTCTAAGAGTTCCAATTTTTCGTGAAAAACATATTCCAATCTTTTGGTATATATTGCAGCATTCCACATTAGGGTTTATTGCGCAAATTGGAGATGCTTGGGATAGAGACCAATCATCATATAATTTAAAACGATCTTTAGGGTTAGATTGGCGTTTGTCAGGTTATTCTTTTTATAATTATCCAACATCAATTGGTTTGGAATATCATTACGGATTAGATTCTTTTCAAATGGATTTTGGAGATGGATTGCTTATTCAATATGGAAATAATAGACGTTTTTATTTAAGCATCTTATTTGGGTTTTAGAATGAAGAAAATACTTTTATTATCAATGTTTATAAGCTTTAGTTATTCCCAAATAGAATTGTATAATAAAGATTATTATTCTTTCAATAGAGATTCAATTAATAATTCTAATAATGCGATGATAAAATCGTTTCTTATTCCTGGATGGGGGCAGATTCAGAATAAAGAGCCATTATGGAAACCCGCAGTTTTTTTTGGTATTGAAATCCTGGGTATATTTTCAATATATAAATATGATAAGAAAGCAGAAATGATAAGACATGATTTTGAATCTTTTGCTGATAAGCATTGGGGTTTGGAAAGATGGTATAATAATACAAAAAAAATTTTTCCAGATAAATGGAAAGAAATTCTTATCGGTACTCATAAGTTAGAATTAAATATTAATGGAAATTATTATTACAGTGATCAGTTGGTTAGTTTATCTAATAACTATCCATGGGGAAGTATAAAAGTAGTTAGAGATCGCGACTTTTATGAAAATATAGGCAAATATGATCAGTTTGTTGGTGGATGGGATGACCCTTATGATAATCCATTTGATCAAAAAGGGAATTGGTACACAATCAAAAAAGGAAAGTATGAATCAATAATATTAACAGAGCAGAAAGATTACTATCGCCATTTACGGGATAAAAGTAATCTTTTGAAACATTATGCAAAATATTCCGTTACTATAGTTATGCTAAATCATTTGGTTAGTGGCATAGAGGCTAGTTTAAATAAAAATAGAATTGATAATTATTTGCCAAAAATACATTTTTATCAAGATTCACACACTAGATTCCTAGTAAAAGGTGTCAAAATAAGTTATGAGTGGTAAATTCTTGGCTAACAATATTTGTAGAAAGAAATAATTAATGCGCTTAATTGCAATAATTTTTTGTTCTTCTATTATTTTTAATGGTTGTGCGGGAAAGAAATCTATTCGTGATATTGACTATGAAGCGGAATTAGAAAAAGGTAAATTAGCTCTATCTAAGAAGAAATATGTCCGCGCTCAAGATCATTTTAATACAGTAGTAATCGGAGCTTCTCATACTGAGCTTGGTGATGATGCACTGTTTTATCTTGGAGAAGCTTATTTTTATACTGGTGAAAAGTTATTAGCTATTGCTGAATATGATAAATTGATCCGTCGGATGTCATTTAGTCCATATGTAGAAAAGGCAAGATATCGTATTTGCGAAAGTTATTTTAGCTTGTCTCCAAAATATTTCCGAGATCAGACTTATAGTGAAAAAGCAATAGAAAAACTTCAAGAGTTTATTGATGATTATCCAAATTCTGAAAAGCGCAAAGATGCCCAAAATGATATAAAAGTTTTAAGGAACAAATTATCACGTAAAGCATACGATTCAGGAATTTTATATATGAAAATGGAAGAGTATAAATCTGCTCTCATTGCTTTCAAGCAGGTTAAAGATTTATACTATGATACTGATTATATAGAATTAGCTCATATGAAAACAATTGCCTGTCATATCTATCGTGAAGAATTTGATGAGGCTAAACTTTATTATAATAATCACCGTAATTTTATTGAAAAAATAAAAATGAACGGATTAGTTGATGAATGGTTTCGATTAAACCGTGTAGTTGATAGAATTGGTTTTAAGTGAAAACTTGTTTGTTCGGCGGAACTTTTGATCCTCCCCATCTTGGTCATTTGATTTTAGCTCAAACTATTTTTGAAGCTGAGAAATTTGATAAGATTGTTTTTATCCCAGCGCATAAGCCTCCTCATAAAAAAGAAAATGGGTACTCACCAGTAAATGATAGAAAAAAAATGGTAAAAATAGCTATTCAAGAGAATCCTAATTTTGTAATGTCAGAACTTGAGATTTCTAGAGGAGGAACTTCATATTCTTTAGATACAATAATTGAATATAAAAAAGAAGCAAAAATTAAATCAAAAGATCTATATTTTTTAATTGGAAGTGATACGTTGAAGACATTTCATTCTTGGAGTAAACCAAATCAAATCTTAAAAGAATGTCAGTTGATCGTCGCGATTAGGCCTGGATTTAGACCTAGCGATATTAATACTGATATTTTATCGAAAATTCAATTTGCTAATGTACCTAGAATTGAGATTTCTTCAAGTCAAATTCGTGAGAGATGGAAAGAAGGAAAAACAATTCGATATATGGTAACTCAGCAGGTTTGGGAATATATAAACGATAACAAATTATATAATTAGATATGTTAATCAGTATTTTATCATTAATTGTTGGTTCTTTATTACTGTACTTTGGCGCAGAATGGATAATCAAAGGTGGTGTAAGTATTTCAAATAAATTTGGTATTTCAAAACTTGTTATAGGCTTGACGGTGGTAGCATTTGGAACGTCTTTACCTGAATTGTTGGTTAGCCTAATAGCTGTTTTTGAAAATAGTCCTTCATTAGCAATTGGCAATGTCGTGGGATCTAATATTGCTAATGTTGGTTTAGTATTAGGTGTAAGTGCTCTTATTTTTCCTATATCTATAAATTTTGCATCTATAAGGCGTGATTTATTCATTTATCTATGTTCATGCGCATTATTCATTGTTTTTGTGTTTGATGGTCGAATAAGCCGTTTTGAAGGGGCTTTCTTTTTTATAGGCTTATTATTTTATCTAATAGTATGTATTAAAAATCCAACTAATGATAAATCCGAAGATGAGAATAAATTGGAATTTTCAGTTCTAAAAAGTATGATGTATGTATTTGCTGGAATATTTGCATTATCTTTTGGTGCAGATTTTTTTGTTGATGGCGCTATTTATGTAGCCAGATATTTTGGTATATCTGAAGTAGTAATAGGAATGAGTATAGTCGCTTTAGGTACTTCACTGCCTGAACTTGCTACATCAGCTTTAGCGGCTTTCAAAAAACAAAGTTCTATATCTGTTGGTAATATTGTAGGGTCTAACATTTTTAATATTCTTTCTATATTAGGCATTACTTCATTAGTAAGACCAATAGATTCACCAACTGATATTCTAAATTTTGAAATGCCAGTCATGGTAATATATGGTTTTGCACTAATAATGATTGCAAAACTACCTCAACCAGTCCATAGAATATCATCAGCACTATTATTATTAAGTTATTTTCTTTTTATCTATCTTTTATTTTAAGCTCAGTTAAAAGAGTTTAGATTTAGCTATGATACAATTAAATAACTTATCATATACGTTCGAAAAAGGAGGTGGCGTTTCAAATATTGAAATGTCTATGCAAGATGATGAATTTGCTTTCTTGATAGGCCCTACAGGCTCAGGTAAAACTACTTTACTAAGATTGATTTATATGGATTTATTGCCACAAGTAGGAAATGTAATTATTGGCGAATATGACTCAGATGGAATTAAACAAAAGCAGATAGCATTTATGAGAAGAAAAGTAGGAATGGTTTTTCAGGATTATCACTTGCTGGAGGATAGAAATCTTTTTGAAAATATTGCGCTACCACTCCATGTAATTGGTTGTAGCAAAGACGAAATAGTTGATCGAGTTAAGGATTCGCTTGATGAAGTTGGTCTCGGGGGGAAAGAAAGCCATTATCCTGGTGAATTATCAGGTGGAGAGCAACAACGAGCGTGCGTTGCTCGGGCGATGATTAAAGAGCCAGATGTAATTTTAGCCGATGAACCTACCGGCAATCTTGACCCAGTAACTTCATTTGAGTTGATAAAATTTTTTGAAGAAATCAATAGAGAAGGAACTGCTATTTTAATGGCTTCTCATAATTATAATTTGATTAAGGGAAGAGGTCATCGAATTATTGAGATTAGAAATGGATCAATAAGGAAATCATGATGGATAAGTTAGCATTTTTATTGTCAGAAGGGGTAAAAAACTTATGGCGTCATAAGCTAACATCTTTTTCATCGATTTTTTCAATATTTTTAACGTTAATAATTTCTGGTACTTTAATTATAGTAAGCCAAAATACAAGTAAAGTCATTGAGTATTTGAGAGATAAGTATAAGATTGAGGTTTTTTTTAAAAATGAAATTACTTTTGAAAAAGTAGAAGAGGTTGTAAGTAATATAAATAAAATAAATGGTGTCCGCTCTACAACAGTAATTAGTAAGGATGATGCGGAAAAAATCTTTAAGTCACAATTTGGTGAAGATATCATGAAAATAATTGGATATAATCCTCTGCCAATTAGCTGTGTTGTAAATATTGTTAAAGATGATACTAAAACAATCAATATTGCTTCAATTATCAATAAATTGAAAAGTTTTCAAGAAATAGATGAAATAAATTATCAGGGGAGAATTATATCCAGGATTGAAGGATATTATCAATTATTTGTTAGATTAATGACATCAATTCTGATTATAGTTTTTTTTATTTCAATTTTTACAATTTCAAACACTATAAGATTAACTATATATGCCAAAGAAAAATTAATTGAATCCCTCCAGCTAATTGGCGCAACTCGATCTTTTGTCAAAGCGCCTTTTATAATAGAAGGAATTCTTATTGGTTTTATTGGTTCGGCATTATCCAGTTTATTGTTAATTGGATTGCTAGAGTTCTCTTATGATCTGATTTATACTTATCTTTCATTTAAAATTGAGTATGATATTAAATTATTGATATTAACTCTTTGCAGTTTAAGCATTATAATTAGTTTTATCGGTAGTAGTAGAGCCACGGCACGATTTTTAAAGTAAAAATATTAAATTAGTTTATTGACAGACGAAAAAAATACCTTCTAATTTTCCACTTATGTTATCAGAAAAAAATAATATTTTAATAGATAGAGAAGCTAATATCTTATTAAAGATCGTTGAATGCTATATAGAAGACTATAAGCCTGTTTCTTCAGAATTTGTTAAAAATTTTCATAAACTTATTATCTCAACTGCAACCATTAGAAAAATCATGGCTTCACTAGAAGAAAAAGGTTATTTGACACATTTTCATACCTCTGGTGGAAGAATTCCTACAGATAATGGATATCGTTACTATGTAAATACAATAAGGTATCCAAAAAAAATTGACAAAAGAATTACCAATGCTCTAAAAGATGAATTAAGAACTGTTAATAATAATGTTGATAATCTTTTAAGAGCAACAACCGCTATGCTTTCAAACATCAGTAAGATGTTTAGTGTAGTTACTATTTCAGACTATCAGTCATGTATTCTGACTGATATAGAATTAGTTCCAATACAAGGTAATAGAGTTATGCTTGTACTTGCTATGGATACAGGCCTAGTTAAATCAATAGTATTAAGTTTAAAAATTAATATAGATGAAAAATTAATAAAGAAAACCGCAGAAATTTTTAAGGAAAAGTTGGTTGGTTGCTCATTGAGAGAAATTCAATCAACGATTATTGGGCGCTTAAATGATACTGAAATGTATGAGTATGAGCTTGTTCAAATATTAGTAAATGACAGTGATAAGTATTTTTCTATCAATAATAATAAGAAGATTTATACGTCATCAATTAATGTACTACTTAATTATCCTGAGTTTCAAAATATCTCACAATTCCAAAAAATTCTACCCGCATTGGATAAGTCATATCTTTCAGATTACTTTAATCAATATTTTTCTCATGAACTTGATCAGATATTAATTGGTGAAGAAAATGCTGATAAAATTTTGAGCGAATGTTCTATAATATCTTCTCCTTTTGATCAAGGCACCGTGAAAGGAAGAATTGGTGTTATAGGCCCAAAACGTATCCCATATATTCAAATTCAAAACATATTAAATAACTTTACGGAGATAATTAATAGTGCCAGCTAAGCAAAAGCCAAAGCCTAGAAAAATCAGAAAATCACCAACGGTTATTTTGAAGGATCAAATTAAGGAACTGAACTCTAATATTGACGACCAGAATGAAAAATATTTGAGATTAAAAGCTGAATTTGATAACTATCGCAAACGAAAAGATCTTGAGATTATTGATATTTTAAAATATGATGGAGAAAATATAATAAAAGAATTTTTATCAATAATCGATGATTTATATAGATCAAGGGAAGCTTTTTCTAATAATGATAAATTAGATGTAGATAAAATGTTTGAAGGTATAGACTTGATTATTAGTAAAATTAATAAAAAGTTTGAAGAATTAGGTGTTACAACATTTACAGAGGTAGGTGATATTGTTGATCCGGAATTGCATGATGCTCTCATGATGCGTTATGAAAAGGGTAAAAAAGAAAATACTGTTTTGGAGGTGTTCGAGAAAGGTTATAGATATAAAGATCGTGTTATTCGACATGCAAAAGTAGTAGTTAATCAAACTCCGTCATGAGAGACTTATATGAAATTATTGGAGTAGATAAAAATGCTTCATTAAATGATATTAAAAAATCATATCGTAAGATAGCTATGAAATATCATCCAGATAAAAATCCTGATGATAAAGATGCTGAAAAAAAATTTAAAGAATCAGCTGAAGCATATGCCGTCTTGTCGAATGAAAATAAAAGAAGACAGTATGACCAATTTGGTCACGCTGGTGTCGGTATGGGTGATACAGGTGGACCTGGCGGATTTCAAGGCGGTATGTCAATGGAAGATATCTTCAGCAATTTTGGTGATATCTTTGGAGGAGATTTTGATCCTTTTGGTGGAATCTTTGGTGGAGCAAGAAGCTCTAGAGTTAAAAAAGCACGTGATCTAAAAATAACTTTAAAATTAGATTATACTGATATTTTTAATGGAGCTGAAAAAGTAATTAAAATTAAACGCCATGAAACTTGTGAAAGATGTTCAGGGAATGGCGCTCAAGAAGGTACAATGCCAACATCTTGTTTACAATGTAATGGTGTTGGTCAGATTAAACAAATGTCACAATCGTTTTTTGGACAATCTGTAACTGTCCGTGAATGTCCAGTATGTAGTGGAAGTGGTGAAGTTATTAAAAACCCATGTCGAACCTGTGGTGGTAATGGAATTCAACGTAAAGCAGTAGAGATTAAAGTTAAAGTTCCTGCGGGAGTAGCTGATGGTAACTATATGACATTAAATCGTCAAGGAAATAAGGGCCCCAAAGGTTTTGAATCTGGTGATTTAATTATTTTTTTTGAAGAAAATAAACATCCTTTTTTTACTCGCAATGGAGAAGATGTGATAACTCAGGCAAGTATTCAATTTGCTGACGCTGCATTAGGTTTAACTTTAGAAGTTCCCACGCTAGATGGAAAAGCAAAACTTAAAATTCCAGCAGGTATTCAATCTGGTCAAATATTAAGAATGAAAGGTAAAGGCTTTCCAAAAGTCAGAGGATCTTCTAGAGGTGACCAGTTAGTGCAGGTTCAGTTGGAAACTCCTAAATCTTTATCAGCTAATTATAAGAAATTGTTAGAAGAACTATCAAAATTAAATGGAAAAACGGAACCTAAATTCAAGCGAGTAGATTTAGATTGATTAACTTAGATTCTACCACAAATCTTTAACCTAAAAAATTAAGTATCCGTTTATAAAAAGTGTTAATATTAGTACTTAAGAGAGGTTGATATCTTTTTTATTGGTATAGTTGAATAAAATATTTATGATTAACAAACGTAATTAAAATAATTTAATAGGATTAAAATTAATGACTGAACATAAAAACATAGATTTGAATACAAAGCGTAAACAATATTCTGATATATTAGAACTAGGAATTGTTTTTGCCTTCTTATTCCTAATAATTTGCATCTATGTCCCTCGAGCAATTTGGGATGAAGAAGAATTATTTGAAAATCAAAGTAGATTTTATATGGAAAATATGTATGATGTACAGAATTTCTATAAATCTGTAATGGGTGAATATGATCCTGATGGCCTTTGGGCAATAAAAGTTGTCAGTTCTGTAAGAGATTCATTAACAGGAGATTCTACCTATCTTGGTGAACAGTCAATTACTTTAGATAATAAAACCTTTTCAGTTAATGTTCCAAAGGGGTACGACATTGAATTTGATACAACTTTTGGCTTTCCTATGACTCGACGAGATACAATTGTTGATACAACTGTAACTGTTGTTATGTTCTCTGAGGAACTTGCTAGAAATGATACTTCGTACATCCAGCAAAAAAATCTTTCTAAATTTACTGAGGATTCAAACTTTGTAGCATTATTAGAGCAGATGCCTACAGAACGTGTTGAAGTAATAAACTATTATGATTCTTATATACCTGACTCATCAATGTATTTTTGTCCTGTTTCGGAAAAGCCTTATCTCATTTCATTAAAAGATGAAGGTAATGCAGTCCGAGTAGATAGTCCTATTGAAGAAACGATAGTTAGAAGAAGATATACGGTTTTTGCATTTAAAGCTAATAATCATGGCTTTATTAATGATGGATCAAAAAGTTGGGATAGATAATTGATATATCTCGGCATTAATGATAATCATTTATTATGTGCTCAATGGGTAAATGATGATGGAAAATTTTTACTTACTTCTGTCACTCAAAAACCATTTCAAAAGTCTATTTTTGATTCAAGTCGAACTGAAAATGAAATTATTTCTGATATTAATGGTACATTGCATCTAATAAGAGAAGAAATTTCATTTGGTGGTGAGCAAGTATATGTAACAGTTCCTGATAGTTATTGCAATTCTGCTTTAGTATCTTTCGATAAAGACATGACTGATAACGATGGATGGGAATTTGCAAAATGGACTATTGATCAAAGATGGAATACTGATGAACCTGTTGAGTATTTTGGTCGATCATTTGTAAGCACATCGAAAGATATATATGCTATACGTGTTCCAACAACTTTCACAGAGCCACTTAAACTAGCAATTCAGGAGCTCGGGGCTGATACAACTTGGATGGGAACTGAGTCAAGTGCATTTTTTGGTTTAAATCCAAATTTGGGCAGCACTGTATTCTTTGTGCAGGATAATGGATATAGATATTTTAGTTATACAATAAAATTATTTCAGGATGGTTTTGCGCGTTTTTATAAAAATGATTGGAAGATAGAGGCTTTAAATGGAGGTTCAACTTCAAAAGAAGTATTTAAAGGCGCATTAGTTACAGCAGGAAAACTCTCTTATCGTAGAAAAAAACATTTTGAAGATTTAAGAACTACTAATTTTGAATCTTTGTCAGGTATCGATATGGAAGCTGATATCATACCTAAAAGTTTAAGTGAGTACAGTTTATTGGTCTTAACTGCAATTATTAAAGGTTCAGTTGACGGTGTAGCTATCAATTTCTTTGATTTACCTGGGATTCAAGACTATAGATATGCAAAAGATAAAGATACAGAAAAATT
>CACHMU010000026.1 GCA_902581045.1 uncultured Fidelibacterota bacterium
CTATCGTTTGGATAGAATTAATGGAATTATTTTGGAATCTATGTTGATACCAAATCAAAAAATTATTTGGAGTTCTAAAAATAGTAATTCCACTATCGATTTTTCATCAATAATTATTAATTATTCATTATTAGATGGTTGGTTGTATGATTTAGAAAGTTTAATTAGCCCAAATGGTAGAAAAGTAAAAATAACTACCTATTTAAAAAATAGTGAGATGAATGATTTATGGATTGGAACAGAAGAAGGATATCTTTTTAAGGGTGACAATACAATGAAGACATTAAAAGGATTCCAATCAGGATTAGCTGGTAACCATATTTACGATATTGCAGGTGAAAAATCTTTTTGGTTAGGTGGAAGGCTAGGCGCTAATAGTTATGGTATATCTTTTTTCAATCAATTTACCAACACTTCTGATTTGTACTTATTTGATGAGAATATAAATATGGATAGAACCTCAATCTATTCAATATTAGAAATGAAAAATGAAGTTTGGTTTGGTGGTAATGGCGTAATTCTTTCTTTTAATAAAAAAAATAATTACTGGAAAACTATTCAATTAAATATAGCTAACCCAGATAATCAAATTTCTTCTCTTATGAATTTTCAAGATCAAGTTTGGTTTGGCTCATACAATGGTTTGCATGTTTTAGATTTTAATGCAAAAAAAATCAAAAATGATATTTTAAAATTTTTTGAAAATATTATCATTTATGATTTAGCTATAAAAAATCATTTATTCTTTATAGCTACTGAAATAGGACTGCATGTTTATGATTTAAAAAATAATAAGCTTTTTGATTATAAAGATTTTGGGTATAAAACTGATGACTTTTTGCCTCCAATTAGAAAAGCATCTTTTACTGATTTACTAATTACCAAGAGAAATCTATATGCTGCAAACCAATCAGGAATTATTTCATTTAATTTTAGGACTAGACAATGGTCTAATGCTGTTGACGCAAGTATTTTTGGTGGATTAAGGGTAAAATCTATGGCTATAGATAAGGATATTATCTTTTTATCAACAATTGATGGTATAATTAAGTTTGATATGAGAAGAAATTTCATGAATATTTATAATTATTCCTTTATTGGTCAAGTAAACGACATGTATATTAATAGTAGAAAACTTTGGCTTGGAACCTCTAAAGGATTGGTATCGTTTAAGTTCAAATGATTATAATAAAGAATAAATTAATTTTGTTATTACTTCTTGCAGCTTCTTTAATGGCGCAAAGACAATCACCAAACCGTAAAGATGAGATTTTAAATCAGTATCAATTTTCAGTATTTACAATGGCTGATCAACAATCAGACTCAATTTTAATTTTATCCTACTTAACAATACCTAACAATGTTTTAAAATTTTTTAAAGATGATGATGAATTTATATCATCATATGAAGCTACAACCTCGTTAAAAGAGAAAAAAGGTGCTCTTGTTGGAAGAAAGAATTGGTCTAATACTTTAAAAACAGATAATTATTTAGAATCTATCTCTCGTGAGATTTTCACTATTCATTTTCAAAAATTCAAAGTTGTTCCTGGTGATTATATTATTTCCGCAGAAGTTTTAGATAAAGATTCTAACAATGGTGGTCTTATAAGTAAAAATTTAAAGTTAAAAGATTATTCAGATGACCTAACTCTTTATAAGCCATTCTTTTTAGATTTTATTGAGGGGAATTGGGGTTTGGAAAAAAATGAAATTCCACTTTTTAGAAGTTATCCTGGAGAAAAAATTAATCAAGCTGCCCTTTTTATTTCTGGAACAGTCGAACCAGGTCCTTTTACAATTGAAATTATTGTATCTAATTCAAAAAGAAAAAAATATTGGGAAAAGACTTTTCAATTAGTTGCAGAAAAAAGATCTTTTCATCAAAGAATTATTATTCCAGATGAAATATCAAAAATGGGATTGAGAAAAAAAGTTGATGTTATTTTGACTCAAAAAGGCAAAAATAAAAAAGACTCTGTTATCTTATCTATTATGCGACCCGGAATAAGCAATTCAATAGGCAATATTTCTCAAGCAATTCAGAACATGAGATATATTCTTCACGATGATGAATGGAAAAAATTAAAAAATTCCAAATCTGAAGATCAGGAATTGTTATTTCTAGAATATTGGTCCCAGCGAGACCCAACACCTGAGACTGAAGAAAATGAACTCATGGATGAGTACTTTTCTAGGATTAATTATTCAAATCAAAATTTTAAAAGTTATACAGATGGTTGGAAAACAGATATGGGAATGATCTATATATTATTTGGTCCCCCCGATGATTTAGAAACTTATAATGATCCACTGAGTCGATTGTATTCTCAACGCTGGCATTATTATGGTATCAACAAATATTTTGATTTTGTTGATGAGAATGGATTTGGCGATTACAGATTGACGACACCATTTTTTCGAGCACGAAGTTGGTAGAATATTTTATTTATAAAACTCTACGATAACCTCTAAAATTATCATAATTTTTTCGAGTGACGATGATTGAAAGATTCTCATATAGTAGTTTGGAATCATTTAAGAAGTGCCCAGCTCAATTTAAATTTAGATACATAAAAAAAATAATTAAATCCCACGAAGGAATTGAATCATTTGTAGGTAAAAGAGTTCATGAGGCCCTTGAATTTTTATATAATGAAAAACTATCTGGAAGATTAACTGTTGTAGATGGTGTAATTGAAAAATATCATCAAAATTGGAAACATAATTGGCACGATGAAATTGTAATTGTTCGCAAAGAACTGAAGAATCAAAATTATAGTTGGGTAGGTAGTTTAGCTGGTTCATGGGAAATTGCCAGAGAAAAAAAGATAGTAAAAGAATTTTTTAGATTGGGTGAAAGATGTATCGCTGGATATTATAGAAAATTTTCTCCTTTTGATCAGCCTGCGATTGGCACTGAGGTTGAATTCAACTTTGCACTTGATGAAAGCAATGATTATATCATGAAAGGTATTGCAGATAGAATTGATTCTGATGGAGATGGAAATTTTGAAATACATGATTATAAAACAGGAAAAAGAATGATGTCACAATTAGATGCTGATAAAGATGGTCAGTTAGCAATATACCAAATAGCATTAGCTAAAGAGTATGAAAATATCGAATCAGTAATCTTAAAATGGCATTATCTTCAGCATAATAAAATTATTACTTCTAAAAGAACAGAAGGGCAGCTTAATAAGTTAATAGAAAGTATTAAATTGAAAATTGATCAAATTAGAGAATATATAATTAAAGGCAATGAATTTGAGCCTAAAGAAAGTATTTTGTGTAACTGGTGTTACTATTGGGAAGAATGCCCAGCTAAATCATCAGTTAATTATTAGTTAATATGAAACTTAATCGTAAAGAAATAGAGGCATTAAAGCATCATTTGAAAAATAAAGAAAATCGAAAGAATTCTGAATTAGACATTTTGTATAAAAAGTTGAAAGTAGAAAATAGCATAACTTTATACATAGATGGTGCTTCTGATCTCCATTCAAAGACTGCTGGAATTGGCGGTGTAATATATAATTCAGATAAAGAATTTTTTTCTTTTTCTGAATACCTTCATGATTCGACAAATAATGAAGCTGAGTACAAAGCATTAATAGTAGGATTAAAATATCTTTTAGAGTTCAAATTATTGAATCCAAAAATATTTTCTGATAGTGAATTAATTGTTAAACAAGTTAATGGTGAGTATAAAGTAAAGAACGAAAGAATGAAAGTTTTGCATTCAGAGGTTATTAGCTTACTTAGTAATTTTGAAAGTTGGAGATTAACACATATTTTGCGTGAGAAAAATAAAGTTGCTGATCAATTAGCAAATGAAGGTAGAAAAAAAGCAACTTTTTAATTATTTATATAAAATAATGAATCTCTATTATTTTTTATTCTAAACTCTATACTGATAATCTGAGTATAATTCTTTATTTAAATAATATTTTATGTTTATAAAAAAATATTTTTCAAATCCACTTAATTGGGTTTCAGGAGATATTGCAATAGATCTTGGTACTGCAAACACTCTTGTCTATATAAAAGGCAAAGGAGTTATGATTAATGAGCCTTCTATTGTTGCAAAATCTGTACATGATGATGAAATCATTGCCGTAGGTTATGAAGCTAAATCAATGGTTGGTCGAACACATCGAGAGATAGAAACTGTTAGACCTCTTAGAGATGGTGTAATTGCGGATTTCAATATGACTGATGGTCTTTTACAAGGGTTTATTCAAAAAATTAATATGAATCGCTTAGCAAGGCCTCGGATGGTTATATGTGTTCCTTCTGGCGTAACAGAAGTCGAGCGCCGTGCTGTTAGAGATTCAGGTGAGCGTGCTAATGCTCGTGAAGTTTATTTAATTGAAGAACCAGTTGCAGCTGCTATAGGAATAGGTTTAGATATATCAAAGGCAGTAGGGAATATAATTATTGATATTGGTGGTGGTACTACGGAAATTGCAGTTATTGCTTTAAATGGCGTAGTAACAAAGGAGGCAATTCGTGTAGCTGGTGACGAAATGGATCAGGCTGTTATTCAATGGTTTAGAAATGAACATAAATTAGAGGTTGGCCAAACTACGGCTGAATCAATTAAAAAATCTGTTGGATCAGCAATGAGAATAAAAAGTGAAATGATTGCTGTCAAAGGAAGAGATTTAGTGTCCGGCATTCCAAAAACGATAGAAGTATCTTCTGATGAAATTAGACAAGCACTCAAGGATCCCATTAATGCAATTGTAGAGGCAGTAAAGAGGGCATTAGAAAGAACTCCGCCAGAGTTATCAGCTGATATACTAGACCAAGGAATTATAATGACTGGTGGAGGAAGTATGCTTCGCGGAATCGATCAATTAATTAGAGAGCGCACAAATGTTCCTGTTAATATAGCTGAAGATCCACTTTTATCCGTAGTTAAAGGTACTGGGAAAGTGCTTGAAAATGTAAAAAAATATGAATCTGTTTTAATATAATTTTTTGGATGCGATCACTTTATTTAGCACTTTTAAAATATAAAGATCATTTAGTATTTCTATTAGCAGTTTTTTTTTCATTGGGAATTTTACTTAAAAATGATTCCCCTAATATATATTTAATTAGAGGCAAATTTAGTGATACCTTCTCATTCATATTTGCTCCTACTGCTTGGATAAAAAATATGTCACAACTTCAAGAAGAAACTCAGTTGTTAAGACAAAAAAATATTCAATTAAGTCTCCAATTAGAATCTGCACTCATAGACCATGATGAAAATAAATCTTTAAAAAAACTATTAAATTTTAAAAATGAAAGTAGTATGGTGTTATTGCCAGCTAAAGTTCTAAATATGGGTATATCTTCAAATATTTCATCGATTACTTTAAATGTAGGTTCAAATGATGGAGTTAAGGTAAATCAACCAGTCTTAGTACCAGATGGGGTTATTGGTAAAACATTAATAGTGGGTGAAACATCAACAATTGCTCAAAGTATTTCTGATGTAAATTTTAGACTTTCAGTTAGGATCTACCCATCTGGGGCAACAGGAATTTTACGGTATTTGAATTCAAATATATGTGAAATAAGAGAAATACAGAAAAATGCTGAGATTTCAATTGGTGATAACGTTGTTACATCCGGTTTTAGTTATATATATCCCGATGATTTGCCTGTTGGTGAAGTAATCGAATTAATAGAAGAAAGAGGGAGTTTTCAGAAGGTTGCTAAAATAAGAATATCTCCAAATCTTAGCTCAATACTAAACGTCTTTATTATAGTTAATTCTAATATTAATGAAAAAAACTAATTTTTTTATAATTACACTAATTATTTTTCTTTTTCAGATTTTTTTCACTGACTCACTTACAATTGGTAATGTTAGACCAGATTTTTTAATAATTTACATTCTTTATACTAGTCTTATTTTTGGTCGCTTGTTAAGTGTAACTCTAGCATTCTTTCTTGGTATATTAGTTGACTTATTTAGTGCTAGTTCTTATTTCGGATTAGCACCTTTAACTTTATCTATATCAGCATATTTATTTGGGTACCTTCAAGGAAAGTATGGACGTTTGTTACCATATATTTTTCATTTGTTTTGGATATCAACATTTTTTTTGCATTTTTTTATAATAAATTATTTTCTTTTTCAGACTTTATATATGTCTGAAAAAATAAATTTTTTTATAATTTGGTTTGCTTCATCATTTTATACATTAATATTTATTTTTATTCTACAATTCTTTTATCCTTTAAAGGAAGCTTCAGATGCTAAAGTCTCCTAATTCTATTTCAAAACTTCAATATTGGATTTCCATCCTTATTATTTTGGTTTTTCATTTGTTGTTGGTTTATAGATTTTTTCAGGTTCAAATTTTAGATCATGACCTGTATTCTAAGCAGGCAGATAATAATCGTATTCGAGCTACATCTATTCCTTCTCCTAGAGGGTTAATATTAGATAGGAATGGTGAAATAATTGTTGATAACTATCCAACATATATTCTTTATGGAATTGATGCCGAGATTTTAAATAAAAATAAAAACTATGAAATAATAAATAAAACAACAGGGATAGATATTTCTATTTTGGAAAAAAATTATAAAAATAATTATAGAAATAAATTTCTTCCTGCCCGTCTTGCAAAAGATCTGACAATATCCCAATTAAGTAGATTAGAAGAGGAACATCATAATTTAAGTGGTATAATTTATAAACAATTTCCTGAAAGAATTTTTAATCAAAAAATACGTGCTTCCCACGTATTAGGATATTTAAAAGAAATTGATAATGAAATGTTATTTAGTAATGCAACTAATAATTATCAATTAGGTGATTTAACCGGTTGGACAGGAATTGAAAAACAATATGAATCGACGCTTAAGGGAAAGAAAGGTGTGTCATATCACCAAGTTGATGCTTTTGGTAGAGAAACAGAAAAAATTGAATTTGAAAATAGTATTTTACCGATTCCTGGAAAAAATGTTTATACTTCGTTAGATATAAATCTTCAATCTTTAATTGAAAAAGAATTTGAAGGCAAAACAGGTGTTGTAATTGTTTCAAAGCCTAAAACTGGTGAAATATTATCATTCCTTAGTTCTCCAGACTATAAGCCAGATCTTTTCACTGGCTTAGTATCTAATGACGACTGGAAAATGATCATTAATGATCCTAATAAACCCCTTTTGAATAGAGCCACAAATGGAATATATCCACCTGGTTCAATTTTTAAAATGGTGGTTTTGATTGAGTTATTAGAAAGGAATATTGTATCTACTGAATGGAGTGTTTTATGCACGGGAGAATATGAGTATTTTGATAGTGTACATCGTTGTTGGGATGAAAATGGCCATGGAAAAATAAATATGAAAGACGCTCTTGTACAGTCATGTGATATATATTTTTATGAAGCGGTACAGAAAATTAAATTGGATAATTTATATTTGCGTGCACAAGAATTTGGATATGGTCAAGAATCAAATATTGATTTACCAAATGAAATGAAAGGTAGGATGCCAAATCGTGATTTCATGAATAAATTATATGGAAAATGGGGTTGGTCTAAAGGCGCATTATTAAACATTGCAATAGGCCAAGGTGAAATCCTTAGCACACCTGTCCAAATGGCGAATTATACCAATTTGATTGCAACAAATGGTGATACTTATCCTTTAAATTTAGTTAGAACTAAAATTAATAAACTAAATCGACCACAAGTTGAGTTAAAAAATTGGCAAATTATTCAAGATGCGATGAGAGAAGTTGTTATAGGTGAAAAAGGAACAGGTAAATTGTCTGATCCTAAATTGCCAGGTCTTTCAATCTATGGTAAAACTGGTACTGCAGAAAATCCTCATGGTGAACCTCATGCATGGTATATTACTTACGGTGAAAAAAATAATGAAATGATTTCAATCGTGGTTTTAATTGAGAATGGTGGTAGCGGAGGTACGTATGCCACACCTATAGCTAGAAAGATTTACAATTATTATTTTAATTCTAATAAATCAAAACTTGCAAAAAACTAATGATTTTAAATATTTGGAAAAAAATTAAAAATTCACCAAACATAATACTTTTAAATGTTTTTTGTTTATTAACTATAGGTCTTTTTTGTTTGTATAGTATTAGTATTATTCAGGAGGAAAGTTCCTCTCAAGCTTTTTATAAACAATTATTGTTTTTGGGTCCAGCTATTCTACTAATGATATTTTCAACAGTCTTATCAAAAAGATTTATTCACAAAAATATATATTTGTTATATGGAATATCTCTAATCTTAATATCTTTACCTTTTTATGGTTCCAAAATTGCAGGAACATATAGATGGATTGATTATGGATTTCCATTTCTTTTTCAACCTTCAGAAATAGCTAAGTGGGTTATTGTTATTACGCTTGCAAGATTTCTTTCTGATAATAATCTGCAGGTTAAAAACTTTATATCTAATCTTGCACCTTTTGCAATAGCCTTAATACCAACATTTATTGTCTTAAATCAACCTGATTTAGGTACAGCATTTATAATGATGCTTCCTGTTATTCCAATGCTGTATTGGGTAGGCGCAAATCCTTTTCATTTATTTTTAATTGTAGCACCTTTTTTAAGCATTCTTACTGCTTTCAATGTTATTGTTTTTACAGCTTGGATTATCTTTATTGGAATAATTGTTTTTTTCTATAGAACTAAACTGTGGAATAAGGTTGTAATCTTTTTTTTAAATGTTTTTCTGGGATTAATTTTTCCTCTAATTTGGAATCTACTTAGGCCGTATCAAAAAAACAGAATTCTAAGCTCAATTAACCCTGAATTAGATCCACTTGGAGCAGGATATCAAGTCATTCAGAGTAAAACTGCATTGGGCTCAGGTGGTTTTTTTGGTAAAGGCTTAGGACAAGGTACGCAAACACAGTTAAAATTTTTACCGGTTCAAGAATCTGATTTTATCGTTAGTGTCATAGGTGAGGAGCTTGGATTCCTTGTTATAATATTTATGTTATTTTTATTTGCTTCATTATTAATAAAAATGGTTTCACTTGCTTTTCATGCTTCAGATAGATTTTCGTCATTAATTATAATTGGAATTACTACCATTTTTCTTGGACATATATTTGTTAATTGCTCAATGACTGCTGGGTTAATTCCAGTAAAAGGGTTACCATTGCCATTCATATCTTATGGAGGTTCTTTTCTTTTGTCATCATTCATGATGATAGGATTTATTTTAAATTTTGGTAGAACTGAGCCATAAATTATAAAAAAAAAAGATAATTACGATTTCCAATTAATAACATTAAATTCAAACCTGGGTTTAATTGTTTTATCCGAGGTAAAATAAATATGAAGAGCTCGCTAAGTGCTATAGCAATATTAGTTTTCTTATTTTCTTCAGCGTTATTAAATGCTCAAGACTCTAGTGTTAAGCGTGAGATAAGAACTCTAAATAGCAAAATTAATAAGCAAAATTCTTATATTGATTCTTTAGATGTTCAAATAAGAATGCTCCTTCCTGAGTTACAAAATGCCTTAAGAGCGAATCTAAAAGCTAAGGAGCAGACTGATTCTGTCGCTATTTTATTGATTAATAGAATCAATACTATTCAAAATAAAATGAGACTTATCGAAGATAAGACCGCATATATTGATAGTGTTAATTTTGAAATTCTTGCACAGCTAGTTATGGTCGAAAATAAAATAGTGACTTTAACGAATAGTTTTTCTGAGATGTATAATATTAAAAGTAATAATACTAATACAAGTGTCAGTTCAAAGATTAGTCCTTCTGAGTATAAAAAAAGATATATA
>CACHMU010000027.1 GCA_902581045.1 uncultured Fidelibacterota bacterium
CAATCAATAATAAACCAATTATTTTCTTCAATTTTTTAAACTCCTACTTCCAGGTTTTTGTATAGACATTTTTGCCAAATCTTCAGGTATTTCATTTTCATCAAAACTTTCAACTTCTAATTTCACTATTGAAAACTGGTTATCGTGAATTATAATATTTCCATTACTTCTATCAACAATAATTCCAACACCAACCACCTGCCCTCCTAATTCTTCGACTACTTGCATAACTTCTTTAACTGAGCCTCCAGTAGTAATTACATCTTCTACAACTAGGACTTTTTCTCCGGGCGATATACTAAAACCTCTACGAAGTACCATTTCTCCGTTCTCACGCTCGGCAAAAATAGTTTTTTTATCTAAATCTCCACCAACCCTAGTACCAATTACTATCCCTCCAACAGCTGGAGAAATTACAGTATTTACATCAAAAGTCTTAAAATGATCTGAGATAATTTTTGAGAATAAATTTAAGTATTGAGGATATTGAAGGACCTTAGCACATTGAAAATATGATCGACTATGTCTACCTGATGTTAAGACGAAATGCCCTTCCATCAATGCACCTGTTTTTCTAAAGATATTTAAATATTCTTTATTATCCATTAATTATACTCACGCATTTTTTGTAAAAACTGTTTTGCAGAATCTTTAATTGCAGATGTACTTAAATCTCCAGCAAAACTAATGCCTCTAGAAATATTAATTAAAGCTACTCCATTCTTATTTCCATATTTCATGCTTTTTTTAAGATCCCCACCTTGCGCTCCGATACCAGGAATTAACATTGGTAAATTATTTGCAATTTTCCTAACTCTCTCTATTTCTTCTGGCTTAGTTGCTCCTACAACTAGGCCAATATTATCATTTTTATTCCATTTAACGGCTAATTTAGCTATTTGTTCAAATAATAATTCATCTGATGAGAGCTTAAAATCTTGAATATCTTTTGCTGAAGGATTTGAAGTCCTACAAAGAAGAAAAATTCCTTTATTTGGTTGCATAATAAATGAATCAATTGAATCAAAACCCAAATATGGACTTAAAGTAACAGAATCAAAACCAAAATGGTCGAACAAGCTCATCGCATATTGTTTCGCAGTGTTCCCAATATCGCCACGTTTTGCATCACCAATTGTAATTGATTCGGGGCCCAAATAATCCATTGTTTGTTCGAGCCATTTAAAACCTTTACTTCCCCACCTTTCAAAAAATGCCAAATTTGGTTTGAATGCTACAGCTAATTCTCGAGTGGCATCAATTACTTTAAATGTATGCGCCTTTAAATCCTCTAAAGTTGAATTATAATTATTTAATCCTTCAGGATTAATATCTAAACCAACGCATAGATGGCTATTTTTTCGTTTTATTTCATCTAAAAGTCGTTTATTAAATGATTGCATTAGTATGGAATTTACTTTGGTTAATGGTGAACCTGAAAAAAGAATGTATCATTGTTTATAAATTATAATTTGCCATTTAAATTCTTTATCAATGAATCAACTCTCTTTAAGTAATTCAACAATTTCAAAGACTCAGGTTATCGCATCTAGTGGTGTTTTTAAAATCGAACTTTTAAAGCATGTAGGGGAGGATGACTATTCTGATCTGATTTTAATTTCCAAAGCTCTTGAAGAAGATTATGGTAAAAAAGCAATTCTAACACATGAAACAATTCAAAAATACTTTAATAAAGAAGGGTCTTTACCATTTATTGCCCGATACCGTGATCAAATCGTTGGATATATCATAGGTATACCACTAGAAGAATTAAGTCATGAACCCTGGGCAAGAATGGATGAAAATTTTGGAAAGAGAAATACATTATATACTTATGCATTTGTTGTTGATTCTGAATTCAAAGGAAATGGGTATGCAAAAATGCTAAAGCGCGTATTTTTAAGTTGGGCAGAAAAGAATAATCAGATTGATTTTATTACAGGTCATGTTATTAATGGCATATCAGCTCAATTTACTGGAGATATTCGTATAGTTAACCGTATAGAGAATTGGCAAGGAACTGGAAAATCTTTTGAATACTATAGAAGGAATATCACATCAAAAGGAGCTACGGAAAAAAACGATCCACCCTTAATTAATAGAACTTAATCTTTTTTTGTCAGCAGACTTACAACAACTAATGACAAAATAGATAAAGTTATGGCTGGTAGAACTTCATCCATATTATTATAAATATCTATTGGAACAAGCTTTTGAAAAAAACTTGATTCCTTCCATAATAATGTAACTACAACTCCTGTTGATATCGATGCTATAGACCCTAGTTTGGTCGCACCTTTCCAAAACAAAGCTGCGACTAAGCTAGGCGTGATAGAAGCTCCATAAATTGTATATGCGTATAGAGCTCGCTCAAAAAATCCTGATGATCGAGCAAACCCTAATGAAACAAAGTATGCTAGAATACCTAAAATCAAAACCAATATACGACTATATAATACTATCTTTTTTTCATCAGCTTTTGGATTTATATAATTTAAATATATATCTCTCATAAGAGTGGTCGCGGGGACAAGAAGAAAACTATCTGCCGTTGAAATAATAATTCCAACAATCGTTGTCATCATTATCGCACCAATAAATGTTGGTAAAAACTCATGAGATGCATAAATCAAAACATATTTTCCAACCTCAGCATCAGGTATCATACTAGATGCTATCCAAGCAGCAATAATAATCATTAATTCAGCTATTGCAACTGCTAATATCAATACTTTAGTGGCAAATTTTGCCCCCTCAGCAGATTTACTAGCAAAAAACCTTTGATACATATTTGCATCACCCATAATCAATAAAAAAGGTGGTAAACAAAAATTAATCACATCTAATGTAGAGTAGACACCCCAAAAGTTCATATGATCTGTTTTCCCCATCATATTAAATGAGGCCTCCATCCCAGAAAATCCTCCTGCTTCAACAAAAAAGATTGGGATAGCTATTAAAAAGGAAAGTAAAATAATAATACCATTTGCAACATCTGTATAAGCTACGCTAACAAGGCCAGCTAAAACTGTATATGATATAATAAATATAGCCGCAATGATTGTACCTGTCTCAACAGAAATCAATGATTGGCCTGCATCATTAGTTAATACAGTATGAAGGACTGCTCCTCCTGCATTGTACTGATAACTAACAATAACCAAGTAAGCTATAACTAGTGCTATTACAGATAGAATCCTAGCGCCTTGTCCAAATCTTTCTCCTAAAATTTCTGGTACGGTAAATTTTTCATATTCTCTAACTTTTCCTGCAATTTGAGTTAAAATAATAATCCCAAGAATACTTCCAAAAGGTAAAATTAAAGCAGCCATACCTGTCTCATAGGTTTTACCGGCATTCCCTAATATTGAGCCTGTTCCCATCCAAGTTGCGAGCATTGTGCCAACTAGAATCCAGGGCGACAAAGATCTTCCAGCAACAGAAAAGTCAGCTTGGGTTTTAATTTTATTTGATTTATAAACACCAATACCGATAAGTGTAAATAAATATATTAGTATAACTGCAAAATGAATCATAATATGCTTCTATGTTGGTTAAAACATAACATTGAAATTAATTTTAGACATGCGATTTTCTAATATAGACAAAAAAATATTTATTTTTACTACATTCATATTGTTCTATGTAGTTCAATTTAGTCAAATAATAGCACAAAATAACAAAGAGGATAAACAAACCTTGAACAGACTTGCAAAAGAATCAAGCCCATACCTATTACAACACAAGAATAACCCTGTTGATTGGTACCCATGGGGACCTGAGGCATTTAATAAGGCAATAGAATTAGATCGACCAATTTTTCTGTCTATAGGATATTCTACTTGTCATTGGTGCCATGTAATGGAGAAAGAATCTTTTGAAGATGAAGCGGTCGCAAAAATCTTAAACGAAAATTTTATTTCTATCAAGGTTGATCGAGAAGAAAGACCTGAAATTGATCATTTATATATGACGGTCTGCCAAGCGATGACGGGTCGTGGAGGATGGCCTTTAACAATAATAATGACCCCAAAGAAAGAACCATTTTTTGCTGGAACATATTTTCCAAAACAAGGTAGAAGAGGTCGACCAGGAATGATGCAACTTTTACCATCAATTACTCAAGCATGGGAAAGAGAAAGAGAAGACTTAGTCAAGTCTGCGAACCAAATAAATAAATATCTGATTGAATCAAATAAAAAAGAGCTTGGTGATGAATTAGAAAACTCCATCTTAACAGATACTTACTCGCAATTTGTTAACCGTTACGATGAAAACAATGGAGGTTTTGGGGGCAAACCAAAATTCCCATCTCCTCATAATTTGATTTACTTACTACGATATTACAATATGACAGGTGACCAAACATCACTCTTTATGGTTGAAAAAACATTAAAAGAAATGCGTTTAGGTGGGATCTTTGATCATGTTGGATTTGGTTTCCATCGATATTCAACTGATAAAGAATGGCTATTACCACATTTTGAAAAAATGCTATATGATCAAGCTATGTTAGCATTGGCATACACTGAAGCATTTCAAATTACTAATGATACATTCTACAAAAATGTTGTGGAGGAAATTTTATATTATGTCCAAAGAGATATGACTAGTGAAAGGGGTGGCTTTTATTCAGCAGAAGATGCTGATAGTGAAGGAGAAGAAGGGTTGTTTTATTTGTGGACAGAAAAAGAACTTAAAAATAAGCTTAGTACTGAAGATTCAAAATTACTAATTAAGACATTCAATATTGAATCAAATGGAAATTATATTGATGAAGCATCAGGTAAAAAAACCAATAAAAATATACTTTATCTAAAAAGTCCAAACACTAATGATGAAAATAGAATAAATAAAATTTTAAATAATCTATATGAAATTCGTGAGGAAAGAATACATCCATTAAAAGATGATAAAATTCTAACTGACTGGAATGGCCTCATGATTGCTGCCTTTGCCAAAGCTGGAGATGTTTTTCAATCTGATGGCTATATTAAACAAGCTGAAAACAGTGCTCAGTTTATTTTAAAAAACCTTACTGATGAGAATGGTAGATTGCTTAAAAGATATCGAAATGGAAAATCTGGTATTGATTCACATCTTGATGATTATGCTTTTTTTATTTGGGGACTTCTTGAATTATACGAAACAACTTTTAAAACTATCTACTTATCTGAAGCTATAAGGTTAAGTGAGATTATGGTCGCTGAGTTTTGGGATTCTGAAACTGGTGCTTTTTTCTTAGGTAGTAATAATTCTGAAAAATTAATTGTGAGAGCAAAGACAGGTTATGATGGCGCAATACCATCCGGTAATTCTGTAGCTGCTATGAATTTTGTAAAACTAAACCGAATAACTGGTGATATAAAATGGGGAGAGATATCAGATAAAATATTTATGACATTTTCTAAAGATATTAATGCTACTCCATCTGCATTTGCATTTATGCTTAATGCATTCTTATTTGATTCAAATGAGCCAAAAGAAATTGTAATAGTAGGTTCTGGGAAAGATTCAAATACAAAATTAGCAATAGAAAAAATTAAATCAATATATATACCGAGTAAGGTAATTATTTTTAAAGATACTGATGATCCGTTAAATAAATTATCATCATTAGCAAAATGGACAAGTACTCAGGAAACTATAGATAGTAAAACTACATTTTATGTATGTAAAGATTTTGCATGTAAGATTCCAACCACAGACTTAAATCTTGCTATAAAATTCATAAATGAATAAGAAACCTCTGTCAAAAAGTATTGGGGAATTATTCGCTCATATTCAAGATCTTTTTGACACAATATCACACATACTAATTCGAAAAGTTGATCAAAATAATAAAAAGAAAAACAAATTTTTATCTTTTTTTTCATCAATTGGAAATTCATATTATAAAAAATATTCAAATATCAAAAAAGAGTCTGAATATGATGATGACAATTAATAACTTCATCAATAAAGAAATATGATGAAATTAGAACTACATTGGAAAATAATTATTGGCCTTGTCCTTGGACTTGCTTTTGGAGTATTTGCGGCTTCTCAAGGATTAGGTGATTTTACGAGTGCCTGGGTTGCTCCCTTTGGCAAAATTTTTCTTAATTTACTTAAATTAATTGCCGTACCATTAGTTCTTTCATCCTTGATAACAGGTGTCGCATCATTATCTGATACGAAAAAATTATCCCGTATTGGTGGTAAAACTATAACTATTTATATAGCAACCACAGCTGTAGCTGTAACCATAGGCCTAGTTTCAGTAAATATTTTACAACCTGGTGATACTGTTCCTGAAGATATGAAATTGAAACTTCAGGAAACTTATGAGATGGCTGCTTCAGGTAGAATGGAAGCAGCTAATGAAGCTAAAAATCGTAGCATTCTTCAACCTCTAGTTGATATGGTTCCAGATAATGTTTTTAGCTCTGCTTCAAATAATAGGAATATGCTTCAAGTAGTCTTCGTTGCGATTATTGTAGGAATAGCATTAATTCAAATTCCTAAAAATAAAGGGAAGCCAGTTCTTGATTTTTTTGAGGGTATAAATGAATTAGTAATTAAGCTTGTAGATAATATTATGTTTTTTGCACCTATAGGCGTTTTTGCTCTTATTGCTGATACTATTACATCTGTTGCTGGCAATAACTTAAACAATATTTTAGAATTATTAAGCGCACTTGGTTATTATATGCTTGCTGTAATCATTGGATTAATTCTTCAAATGATTATTACATATACTACTGTTTTAAAAATATTTTCAAAAATGGATCTTAAAACCTTTTATAAAGGTATAGCGCCAGCTCAATTATTAGCCTTTTCAACAAGCTCAAGTGGTGCCACATTGCCTGTAACGATGGAAAGATGTGAGGATGAACTAGAAGTCTCTGAAGAAGTATCAGCATTTGTATTACCGCTTGGTGCAACAATAAATATGGATGGAACTGCTTTATATCAGGCAGTTGCGGCGGTTTTCATCGCTCAGACATTAGGAATGGATCTTGCTCTAGGTGCTCAATTAACCATTGTCTTCACTGCTGTATTAGCATCAATTGGCACTGCTGCAGTACCTGGTGCTGGAATAATTATGCTCATTATCATTTTGGAGGCCGTGGGCGTACCAAGTGCGGGAATTGCATTAATTTTAGGGGTTGACAGAATATTAGATATGATGCGGACGGTTACAAATGTTACTGGCGATGCAAGTGTTGCTGTTGCAGTACATGCTAGTGAAAAAAATTAATAAGTCTTACTTCAGTTATTGAATTTCAGGATCTACAATAATAATCCTTGAGATCACCTTCTGGAATCAAAAAACAGGCCTTTCTCATTTATCGCGAGATGAAGGACGTTTGCTGAAGACAGAGGCCTCTACCGTGTCTATACGGATCCTGAAATCGTTTCCGAAGTAAGATAGCTGAAACCCCGATTTTTCGGGGTTTCTTATTTATTAATACTAGATTGAATCTGCTCAATGCGCCAGCTAGAACCTTTAATTTTAAGTCGCACATGGTCATCGTGATAGTTTCTTTCCAATACGTCTACGCCTTCTTGTGCTTGAGCTATAGCTTTTGAATCTGTATAAGAAAATTTAAGATCTACGACTTGATACATCTCATCCATAAGTTTAATAATCTCTTTAGATAGAATATTTATTCTAAGCTGATTAAGTGCAGATACAAATATGCCTTTTGGAAATTTGCGTTTAAGATATGTTATTTGGTGCTCCACATCCTCATTATCTACCTTATTTAAAGTAACCAGTGTTTTATGTCTTTCAGCACCGAGGTCTTTTAAAACATCGATAATTGTCTTATAATGATCATATACTTGCTTTGAAGATGAGTCCAATACCATAAGAATCAAATCTGAATTAACTACTTCTTTTAGTGTACTTTTGAAGCTAGCAACTAAATGATGTGGTAATTTTCGAACGAAACCAACAGTATCACTTAACATAATTGAATGAGCATTATCTAACTCGACTAAGCGAGTTGTTGTGTCTAGTGTGGCAAATAATTGATCCTGAATAAATACATTTGATCCAGACATAGCCTTCATTAATGTAGACTTACCTGCATTTGTGTAACCAACCAACGTCACTTTAAAAAAGTTATCACGCCTCTTTCTTTGAAGTTCCCGCTCATTTTCAATTTTTTTTAAATCTGTTTTTAATTTTGAAATACGTGTTCTTACTAGACGCCTATCAACCTCAATCTGAGTCTCTCCTGCTCCTGCTCTAGTTCCAATGCCACCCATTTGACGTTCTAAATGAGTCCAAGCTTTTGTAAGTCGTGGAAGCATATATTGCAATTCTGCAAGCTCAACCTGAGTTTTTGCTTCTTTAGTTTGCGCATGTTGCTTAAAAATTTCCAAAATGAGCATACTACGATCTATTATTTTTATTTCTTTTGATAGATTATTATAGTTTTTTAGATGTGAGGGACTAAGCTCATCGTCAAAAATAATTGTTGAAATTTTTAAATCTTTAGCGCTCTTTATTATTTCTTCTGCTTTTCCCTTCCCAATAAAAAAAGAGGGGTTAATTTTGGAGATTTTTTGAGTAACTCTACTAATTACATTTGCACCAGCAGTTTGTGTTAGCAAAGAAAGTTCATCAAGATGTTCATGAACTTTCTCTTCATTTAACCTTCCATATATTACCCCGACTAAAAGGACATTCTCCTTTTGAGAAAAACTATGATCTTTCATTTATATTAATTTTTGATTGATCCAACCTTAGGACGACTAATCACAGATTCAATTAAAAATAAAATAATAGCGATAATTAAAAAAGTACGCCATAGTGCACGGCCATGTCTATTCGATTTCAGAATATTTATTATGTCATCATCAGTATTTATCCATTTAGAATTTTCAGCACCAATAGCATCAATTAAATCTTGTTTTTTTACTCGAATCTTTGGTGATTCATATGGAGAAATTTTTGTAGAAAATGCTGTATAAAATTCATCATTAACAAAAACTTCATAGGAACCCAATTCAGTTGTTTGATTGAAAACTAATTTTTCATTTGTATAATTTGGAACTACGATGACCTCTGATCCCGATGGCATCCTTACAATCCATTTATTATTTATTAATTTATTTGGAACTTTAATTATTTTTGGACTATTTACTAGGATTGAAGATGTATTAGCCTCATCAATTACAGAAAACATTAGCAATCTATACATCATTGGGATTAATAAACCTTTCATTCCAAAATCATTCCACCTCAAATCTAACATAGAAGTAAAAAAATAAATTTGACTTCCTAGAATTGGAATTTCAAGTAAAAAAGGAGAACCATTGTCAATAGATAAAACTGTTTTGTGATTTTCATCCTTAAAAACATTAACAAATTTGAAAATTTGAGGTAAAATGGAATCAATATTTCGGAAATTTAATTC
>CACHMU010000028.1 GCA_902581045.1 uncultured Fidelibacterota bacterium
TAGCAGGAAGTTGGGTTCTAATGAGTATTGAGTCTCCAATGCTTACAGCATTTGTAGCTCGTATGGTTTCTCCTGAGATTACATTAGCTGCTTGGGGATCATTGGTTTATCCGATTTCTCTAGCAATAGAAGGACCAATTATTATGTTATTAACTGCAAGCACTGCTCTAGCTGCTGATAGAAAAGCATACGATAAACTATTTAAATACATGTGTTTCATGTCAGTTATACTGACATTGATTCATGTCATATTAGCATTTACACCTCTTTATTATTTTTTAGCAGAAGGTTTAATGGGAGTTCCGGAGCCTTTACTTGAGCCTGGTAGAATTGGGTTGCAAATTATGACCCCTTGGACAATTATGATTGCATGGAGAAGATTAAATCAGGGGCTTATGATTAAGTTTGGTGATTCAAAGTCTGTAGCAATGGGAACTGTAGTTCGCCTGGTTTCACTTGTATCTGTGTTATCAATAGGAAAATGGTTCACTTCTTTTTCAGGCATTTTTGTTGGATCAAGCGCCGTTGCGATTTGTGTAACTATGGAAGCACTCTATGCACATATTGTTGTACAAAAAATATTGAGAAATAAATTGCCAGAGTCAAGTAAGCAGGATGAAATCACACGTAAAAGTTTTACAAAGTTTTATTTACCTTTGGCAATTGCGCCATTAACAACATTGCTTGTTCACCCATTTGGCGCAGCTGGAATGAGTCGAATGCCAGAAGCTTTATCATCTTTAGCCGCTTGGCCTGTAGTCTATGGTCTAGTCTTCTTAACACGATCACTTGGAATGGCCTTTAACGAAGTTGTTGTAGCATTGGTAGGTAAACCTAATGGTAAAAAAGAGTTATTTCGGTTTACACAGATCCTTTCTTTATCCGCAGTAGCATTTCTTGGGATTATCGCTTATACACCTTTAGGTGAAATATGGTTTAGAAATGTTTCAGGTCTTTCTCCAAGTCTGACAAATCTTGCATCAGTAACAATTATGTTTGCTGTACTTATGCCAGGCTATCAAGTCTATCAAGCATGGTATGCTGGAATATTAGTTCATCATAACCAAACTAAAGGTATTAGCGAATCTGTAATGATCTATGCTGGTCTTGCTTTGCTTGGGTTATGGATTGGTACACAAATATCTACTTTTTCAGGAATTTATTGGGCAATTAATGTGTTTGTTTTTTCTGGGGTATGCCAAACTTTCTTTTTGCGATATCGATATAAGAGAATTAGTATTTGAATATGGAAAAATCAGATATAAGAGATGATGTTACAATAAAAACTCCTCAGATTCACGAAACCTCATTTGTTGCCAAGGGTGCTCGTGTAATTGGGGATGTTATTTTAAAAGCCGAAAGTTCAATCTGGTACAATACAGTTGCTAGAGCAGATATTAATCAGATCATTATCGGAGAGCGTTCCAACATTCAAGATAATAGTGTGATCCATTTAGAGAATGATCAGGGTGTTATTGTTGGTAATGATGTAACTGTTGGCCACAATGCAATTATCCATGGTTGTACAATTGGTGATGGCGCTTTAATCGGTATGGGAGCTATTATAATGAATGGGGCAAAGATTGGCAAAGGTGCCGTTGTTGGTGCAGGCGCTGTTGTAAAAGAAAATATGATAGTTGGTGATTATCAATTAGTTGTGGGGGTTCCAGCAAAAATTATTAGAACTCTTACGAATTCAACTTATGATGAGAATGTAAAGTGGGCAAAAAAATATGTGCAATTGGCAAATATTCATAAAAATCATAACTAAGGTATAATTTGTGAAGATTAATAGAAATGATGCTTGTCACTGCGGAAGTGAAAAAAAATATAAAGACTGTCATGGTAAGCAAGGTCAAAAGGACCCATGGAAAAAAATGGCGATCTATGTTGCAATTGGAATAGTCTTAATATGGTTTGCGATGGACCTTTTCTCATTTAATAAGCCTAGTATTAGCTCTGCGCCTCCAGGAAAGGTTTGGTCTGAAGAGCATGGACATTGGCATGATATTAATCCAGCACCTACAGTCCCTCAACAGAATCTGAATATCCCTAGACCCAAGGGTCCTGCACCTGAGGGAAAGGTTTGGTCTGAAGAGCATGGACATTGGCATGATATCTCAAAATAAAAAAATAGCAACGCTTTTTTATACGATCATTTTTTCCCTTTTTTCTTGCGATGATGATTCAAGTTTATGTGTAGATAAGTTGGAAAAAGATGTTCAGACAGTGTGTCCAACAATATATGACCCTGTTTGCGGGTGTAATGGATTTACATATTCAAATGAATGTGAAGCTAAAAAAGCTGGTCTAAAAATGTGGATTCCAGGTTCATGTACTGGTCCACGCAAGCCGTCTTAAATCTTTGAAGATAGTTTTAGCAACGCATAATAAAGGTAAAATGGAAGAAATGGCTGCAATTTTAGCCCATCTTCCAATTGAGATACTCACATTAGATTCATATCCTGAAATTGGAGATATTCCTGAAACGGGCAAAACGCTTAAAGATAACGCATTAATTAAAGCACAAACTGTTCATGATTTTACTGGATTGCCAGCCCTAGCTGATGATACAGGTCTTGAGGTAGATGCTTTAGATGGCGCCCCTGGTGTTTTTTCAGCACGTTTTGCAGGTGCAGATGCCACTTTTGATGACAATTGCAATAAAATGTTAGATGCTTTGAATGGAACCCCAATAAAAGAAAGAACAGCAAAATTTAGGACCGTAATTGCCTTCGTGAAAGAGGAAGAAAAATTATGGACAGAAGGTCTAGTCGAAGGGTTTATCTTAGATCAGAGAAAAGGTAGTGGTGGGTTCGGATATGATTCGATTTTTTACTATCCAGAGTTAAATAAAACCTTCGCAGAGCTCAAAAAGAGTGAAAAGAATAATATTTCACATCGTGGTAAAGCTTTACGTAACTTCTGCAAAATCCTTGAAAAAAGGATAAAAACCAATGGTTAAACATAAAGGAGCTGACTATAGCCTCAACGTTAACGGATTAAAATAACCGCCTTGACGGTTTCATAGGTCTGAAAAGGCCTTGTTAACAAATAAAAATGGAGGTGGATCCCTTGAAAAAACGGATCCTAATTGTCAGCATTCTTTTATGTATGACCGTAGTTTCCCCTACATACGGCCAAGGGGGATCGTCTATCTCAGATTTACCCAATAACTGGCACCCCAATACTCCATATCTATATAACCCTTTTCAGCAAAAAATTTATTCTTTATCTATGCCATATGATTCAATCAGTTATAAAAGTCGTAATTTGGTAAAACTGCCATTTGTTATTATAAGAAATATAGATATTACTAACGATTGGTCTACAATTACATTTTCAGGCGAACTAGATAAAAAATCGCTAACAGTTCCATTTGTTGCACCCGTTGAATGGTATTTTGATCGCCAGATAAAAATTAATCGTGAAATTGCAATGCTTAAGGTTATCAAAGATACAACTACTGTTCAGGGTGATCAGTCTCAAATATTACAGGATAGAAGAGGTAGTGGTATAGAGGTTATTGGCGTTGATGTCGCAAAATTAGGACGTGTGTCGCTATCAGCGAGAGGGAACGTAACGCTTAAAGGTAATCTTGTGTTTCAAGATCAAGAGTTGATTCGTTCGAAACTAAGTGAAACTCGAAATACACATTTAGAATTTGATCAGACACAAAGAATTAGTGTTGAAGGCAAAGTTGGGGAAAGAGTTTCTGTAAATGTTGATCATGATTCAGAAAGAGATTTTAATTGGGAAAATAATATTAGAATAAATTATAAAGGTGAAGAAGATGATATTATTCAATCCATGGATGCAGGAAATGTTTCTTTATCTTTGCCTGGGTCGCAGTCTTTAATGGGTTCGGCAAGTCATCAAGGGTTATTTGGTGTTAAAACAGTTTCAAAATTTGGACCTATGGATGTAACAGCTATTGCATCTGTTGTAAATACAGAAAAAAAATCTCAAGAATATAAAGGCAAGAGCGAAGCACAAAGTTTTGAGATCAAGGATTATAATTACGTTACTAATAAATATTTCTTTATTCATGAATGGTTCAGAAATGGCGTATCAGAAATTGTAGATGGAAAGCCAATGTATATTCCTTCATTTTATCCTCTTCAATCAGGCCTCCATCTAATTGGGAATGTTGTGGTTCGAGATTTTGAACTTTATCAATTAGATCAAACAACAAATGCAGAGACGAATCAAGGGACTGCTTATGCAAACTTAAACGATCCGCAAGAAAGCAATGATCAAACAGGAAATTTTAAACGCCTAGAGCAAGGTCAAGATTATGTTTTAAGTGAAGATTTGGGATATATCAGGCTTAGACAAAAAGCTAGCGATGAAGTTTTTGGTTGTACATATATTATTGCTGATCGTACTACTGGGGATACTCTTGCAGTTATAGGTGAGGAAATTTCTGCAACGAATGATTATTTAAAAATGAAGATGCTTAAACCACGGAACTTAAATCCAAGTCATCCTGTTTGGCCTCTAATGTTCAAAAACGTTTATTACCTTGGAGCGACTAATATTAATAAAGAAGGATTTGAATTACGTATCATTAATGACCGATTACCAGTCCCAAGTCATTTGGACCCCCAAGGGAATCCTTATATTACTCAATTTGGGCTTGATAGTTTAAATGAAAGTGGTGTTAGAACTTTTGATCAGAAAGTCGATCTATCAAATGCAAATATTATTAGTTTAGCTGAAGGTGAATTATTTTTTCCAGCATTTCATCCGTTTGCTGCGGATACTGTAGTCGACGGAAATCAGGCCCCTGGATTAAAAGGATCTTTAGGTGAAGGTAAAATGTATTTTAGCACTCAAAGAACACAAATCACAAATGATAGCAGATTTACTATAGCAGTTGATTATGCGAACCAAAGTTCAACAATTAATTTAGGTGGATTCATGGTGGTTGAAGGGAGTGAGCAGGTCTTCAAAGGAGGGGTTTCCTTGAAAAGAGGGATTGATTATCAAATAGATTACTTCAGTGGGACAATTGTTTTATCAGATGATGTTGACCCTAATGCAGATATCAGAGTTATCTATGATAAGCATCAGATAGTTACCTTTGATAAAAAAACTATATTGGGTGTTAGATCTCAAATGGATTTTGGTGAGAAGTCATTTATAGGTGGTACTGCACTTTACTATAATCAATCTGTAATGAATGAAAAGGTTGAGGTTGGTTATGAGCCAATGCGAAATTTTATTTGGGGACTGAATGGTCGCTTACAGCAAGATATCCCTTTTATGACAAGAGCTCTTGATAGATTACCTTTGATTGAGACAGAAAAACCTTCAGCATTTTCTTTTGAAGGAGAATTCGCACAGATTCTTCCTAATCCAAACCCAATAAATAATAAAGCAACCGGTGACCCTAGGGGTGTGGCTTTTATTGATGATTTTGAAGGTTCAAAGCGTACAACATCAATTCCAATATTAAGGCGATTTTGGAGGGAGTCTTCTGCTCCAATTGACCCTATTTCTGGCGAAATCTTAAGCCAGAGAAAACGTGGTAACCTTAAATGGTATAATCCATTTATTCAATATAGGACAAAAGAGATTTGGCCTAATCTCTCAACATCAATTCAGGCTCAAAATGAAACAACAGATATACTAATTCTAGATTATAAAAAACGTGGTCATCAACAAAATACTTCTAATGATTCGATTTGGGGAGGAATCATTACACCTTTTTACTCAGGAGATTACGACCAAACGCAAACAAAATTTTTTGAGATTTGGCTGAAGACAGATAGTGGTCAAGATGGAAAAATATCGATTGATTTAGGCCAAATTAGCGAAGATAGGGATGGCAATGGATTGCTCAACACTGAAGATGTACCGGTTGGAGGTTTGATAGGAGATGGAATATTAGATGATTCAGAAGACATAGGTTTAGATGGATGCTCAGATTCTAATGAAGATGGATGGGGATCGTGTTTAGAATTATCTGGCCCAACCTATAATGATTATCTAAATGCTGGGGAAACAAAATTGATTAATACCTTTATTGATGTAGATCCAAATGACCCAAATGGTGATAATTGGGAATATTCTGAAGGTAGTAATGATTATTCACGTATTAATGGAACTGAAAATAATGCGCTAGATGCTGGAAGATATCCTGATACTGAGGATTTAGATAGAACGGGGTTTTTAGATAGAACAAATAGTTATTTCACCAAGACTTTTTCTTTAACTGATACAACATATTTAGCTGGTGAGACTCGAAAAAATGGAATATTAACAGGTTGGAGATTATTTAGAATCCCATTAGTTGATTTTAGGACTAGTAATCCTCAAGAGAATAGAGAGTGGAATAATATCCACCATATGCGTTTAAGAATGAGTAATATTTCTGAGCCGACAAAAATTTATATTGCAAAGATTGAGTTGGTTGGAAATGAATGGCAGGAATTAGGGATTGCTGCTGATTCTATATCAAAATTTAGTAAAGAAAATGCAGATTCAATTTTTACAATTTCTGTAATTAATACTGATGATAATGCAAATTATCGACCGCCAGAAGGAGTGAAAGGAGAATTTGATAGAATCAATCAAATTCGCTCCAAGGAGCAGTCCCTAGTTTTAAAGTTTGATCAATTACCAGGGAGAGCAAGCGGAGCTGCAATGAAATCATTAATGACTCTAAGCGGGGAAAGAGCTCAGAGTTATCTATCTTATGAAAAAATGAAAATGTATGTTTATGGGGCAAGCCCATGGATTAGTAATGAAAAAAGTGATGTTGAATTATTTTTACGATTTGGATTTGGGGAAAATTATTATGAATTACGGAAACCTGTTTATGATGGATGGGATGAAGGTAAAAATCGTAATTCAATAGAAATCGATCTAGAATGGCTAACTGGATTAAAACTTAGAGATTCAACCTCAGTAAAGAAGTATCGAGATACAGATATATTTATGGATTCCACCAATTATAAGGAATATCGCTTTACAGATGAGCTTGGTATGGAAACTGGGAAAGTGGTCCACATTAAAGGTCAACCAGCATTGAACCGTATTCAATTTTTTATTGTTGGTGTAAGAAACTTATCTCAAGAACCTATTAGTGGAGAAGTATGGTTAGATGAGTTTAGGCTTAGTGGGGTTAATAAAGATAAAGGGATATCGATGAGAGTACAAAGTAAGTTCAACTTTGCTGATATAATGAACTCATCGATTGCATATAGGCGCCAAGATGCAGATTTTCATATGCTTCAAAGTCGCCTTGGCTCAAATAGATCAAATGAAAGTTTGAATTTTAATACAAGTTTTAACATAGACAAATTTTTACCTACAACATGGGGTTTAAAAATTCCTATATCAGCAAATATTAGTAATTCATTAAACAAGCCAAAATATTTTCCTGGGCAAGATATTTTAGTTGATCAATCGAATGCACCTGACTCTATATTAAATAAATCAAATGCAATTACTATATCAATATCCGCTGCGAAATCATCAAAATCTGATAATAATTTGATTAAATATACTTTAGATAAAATGAATACCAGATTTTCACTAAATAGAAGAAGTATGTCTAATGAAATTCAAAAAGAAGTCTTGAATGAAAGCTATCAAGGTCAATTAAACTATGCATTACCTTTTGGTAGAGACAACTATGTTATGCCTTTTAAATGGATTTCAATGGTCCCTTTAATTGGCGAAAAGTTAGGTAACACACATTTATATTATACGCCTTCGGCTTTTAATGCATCCGTAAATTTTAATGAAAGACTGAGCCAAAAAACACCACGAAAAGGTGAAAAATCACCTGACGATTACAATTTTGGTCTAAATCGATCCTATACAATTGATTATAGAATGACTGAATCAATAAACACAAAATTCAATCGATCTGTTGCAAGTAATATGAATGATTATAGAGGCTATATTCCTGCAGCCTTAGTTAAAGGGGATGTTGGTTTTATTTCTGATATCACAGAGAGTTTCAATTCCACCTTTTCCCCCATTCTTCAAGATTGGTTAAAGCCTAATTTTAGTTATTCAGCTAATTACCGATGGAATAAAGCAAGAGATACAAATATTGAAGGTTCAAATATTGGTAACCAATTAAGGTTCACATCTGGAATAAGTTTGTCGCCGGTCAGATTATTGGAATTAGTCTATAAACCATCCTCAGGAAATTCTGTACCTCAGAGACAATCAACAGGGACATCACGGAGCCGCACAAGAGGTCGTAATCTTAGAGGAAGATCAACCCAAGAGGATGAAATACAAATAGATTCAGATGATGGTAAAAAAGAAGAAGAGGCGAAGGAAAAAAGATCTATTCTAGCGGATTTTGAATTTATGAAAAAAATCCACCAGCTAACGAGAAAGATTAATCCAATTAATCTTTCATATACTGAGAATATAAATAAAACTGGTATGGGAGTTATCGGTTCAGTCCCACTTGCATATCGTTTAGGAATGCAGAAGGATCACGGGTTAGATTATTCTGAGCAGGTGGGTACAAATACAGGAAATTTTGACCATAAGCGCGATTTTTCAATTCGGACAGGATTAAACTTAACGCGTTCAATGTCTCTATCATTCAATTTTGCGCAAAATATTTCTAGTAATTTAAGAGGATCTGGTATGGAACAAAGATCGATGTCCAGAGATTTTTTATCATATGGGAAATATCTAGACGAGGGCTTTCCATTTGTTGGATGGTCTATTAGGTTGTCAGGGTTAGAAAGGAATAAATATATCAGTAAGTTTGTTCGCACTTTAAGTTTGGATCATGCAACAAATGGAAAAGAAACAAGAGCATGGCAATTTGATAAATTTGGTGGACCATCTATCTCCTTTTTTAAGTATTGATGATTTTATATCAAGCTATAAGGAGAATGAGCGAACATCAAGAGTTAATATGAATTTTGCTCCTTTAATTGGAGCTACGATTTCATTGAAAAAAGGAATCTCTATAAATATGAGACATAATAGAACATTATCTCGAGAAACAACAGCAAATGGTGGAGCGAAGGTATTTAATGACCAATCCTACTTAATAACAGCTAATTATACGCACCGAGGAGGATTTACAATACCAGTTCCATTTTTTGATAATTATAAGGTTAATAATCAGGTTAATTTCACCTTTAATTTTGATATGAATAAAAACCGGACACTTCAGAAAGCACTTGAAGCGACAA
>CACHMU010000029.1 GCA_902581045.1 uncultured Fidelibacterota bacterium
AAAATAAAACTACAGTTATATATAATGGTTTATCATTGAAAAAAAATATTGATTCTACAGATCTAAAAACAATTTGGAATGTTCCTGGCAATCATTTGGTGTTTGTAGCTGCTGGTCGATTAACACGTCAGAAAGGATTTGATTTATTAATTGAGGCGGCTAAAATATTAAAAGATAATAAAAGATCATTTACGATATTAATTGCTGGTACAGGTAAGGATAGAAAATCACTTCAGAAAAAAATCAATTTAAATCAACTAAGTAATGTAAAGTTAATAGGGTTTCAAAATAATTTGCTTTCTATCCTTAAGGCTGCGGATTATGTAATTATGCCATCACGTCAGGAAGGAATGCCTAACGTTGTAATGGAAAGTATGGCTTTGGGCAAGTCAGTGCTTGCAGCTAAGGTCAATGGGGTTTCCGAATTAATGGATCATAATAAAACTGGATTTATATTTGAGCCAATGGAAGTTAAGCCAATTGTAGATGCAATGAATTTTGTTTTAGATAACCATGGCTCTGAAAAAATAACTAATTGGGGATTATTAGCAAAAGATCATATCAAGAATAATTTTAGATTAGATAAGATGATTGATCATTTAGAGTCATATTTTTACGATCAGTATGCTCAATCGTACCGTTAGTCAAGCTCGCTCATTTAAGCAAAATCCAAATCATTTCCCTCGCAAACTAAATGTTAGGATTTACAATGCTTTGTCTAGAACACAGCCAAAGTATCCTTTACCAAAAACCCCTAAAAGAATTTTAATTCAGTGTCAGGAAAAAATTGGAGATGGAATATTAGTTTTTCCATTACTACATGGATTAAATAAAATTTTTCCAAATTTGAATATTGATCTATTATGTTCTAAGCATAATAGATCAATATTCAAAAGATTACCTTATGTGAAAAAATTATTTATTTATAAAAATGGTAAAAAGCTTTGGAAAGATTTAGCTTCAAATAAATATGATCTTTTTTATAATACTAAAGATCACCCATCAATTACATCATTTAAAATCGCTAAACATGTAAATGCTAAAGTAAAAGTATGTATTTCAAATATTCGCCATAATCAACATTATAATTATGCATTAAAAAATAGTAACGTAAAAACAATTTTAGAAAAGAATGCGCTTCTATTAAAAGAGTATGATCAAAGTATAAAAATAAAATCTTGGTTAGATCTAAGTGGCAATCAATCAAAAAATAATGATGTTTGTATAAATATTTCTGCTGGTAGTCCATATAGAGAATGGTCGCTTAAAAAGTGGATTGATTTAATTAATATGATTTTTATTAATGATAAATCAACTAAAATAAATATTATAGCAATGAATAAAGACCAGGATAAGATAAACCTAATTAAGAAAAAAATTGGTTATCCAATAAATTATTATTCAAACTTTAATAATATTCTTGATTCAGTAAGAATTCTTTCTAAATCAAAAGTACTAATTTCACCTGATACTGCAATGATTCATTTAGCAGATGCAGCAAAAATTAAAATACTAGGCTTATACTCAGCAGACAATTTAAATGTGGAGAAATACAGTCCATTATTTTCAAAATATAAGATTCTTCAATCTGATTCACTTAGACTTAAGAATATTGAAACAGAAAAAGTTTTTATCGAATACAGAAAATTAATTATGGAATAAAATGATAAAAGTACTTTTTGAAAATCATCACCTCTATTATTTACCAAATTTTATTCCAGTTATTAATGAGATGAGGGAAAGAGATAAATATGAAATAATTGCATCAATTTCTAATGTGGCCAATAAAGAAGAAAAGGAAATATTTATTGAAGCATGTAAACAATTAAATATTAAAACAATTACTGAAAAAACAGAATCTGAAAGAATTTTAAAAATAAAAGAATATGGATTTGAAGTAGTAGTTGTAGGAAATGTAGGCCAGCTGAACAAAATCGCAGATAATACTGATATGATTACCGTAATGATTTATCATGGTATTGGTTTAAAGCAATCATACTATAATGATATTGATCCAAGAATTGATTTAAGATCTGTTGAATCTGAATCTAGGATGGAAGAATTGAAATCATATGGACATCATAATCTTGTTCTAACCGGGTTTACTAAATGTGACCCACTCACAAATCAAAATCATAAAAAATTTAATTCTTTTAATATAGATCAAAATCTAAAAACGATTTTGTATGCTCCAAGTTTTTATCCTTCTTCTATAAATAAATTAAGTCAATTTTTTTCAGAGTTAAGTTGTGAAACAAATCTAATAATAAAATTGCACAACTTTAGTTGGTTCCAAGACAAATATAAATATCAAAGTAAGCTAATGTTTGACTTGGCAGAAAAAAATAAAAATATATTTTTGGTTCCACATGATAGTTATAATATAATTCCTTATTATTATCATTCAGATTTATTAATATCAGATATATCCTCAACTATTTTTGAATTTTTATATTTGAACCGTCCTATAATTATGGCCGAATGTTTTGATTTAAGATTGAAGCATAAGATTTTCCATAAAAGATTTATTAAGAAAATGGATCTAAGTAGGATGGAAAATATAGATTTTGCATTTAGACTAGAAGAACCTAATGATTTGATTTCTTTAGTTTATCATGCATTAGAATATCCTAAAGATCTTGAAGAAAAGAGATTATTGGCCCAAAAAGAATATCTATTTAAAATCGATGGAAAGGCATCTTATCGTATGGTTAATGCAATTGAATCAAAATTAATTGGATCTAATAATTGAGAATCGGAGTTTTTTGTCCTAATTGGGTGGGAGATTCCGTAATGGCATTACCTTTCTTTAATTCATTACGCCAGCTTCATCCGGATTCGAAAATAATAGCAATATGCAAATCAGATGTTGCTCCTATTTTTGAAGAGTATCCTTCCATTAGTGGAATTATTCAATTTGAAAAAAAAGATCTGAGTGGATTTAGAGCTACTAGCATTTCTGGAATAAGTTTAAGATCAATTGATCTGGATATATTTTATTTGCTTTCAGATTCTTATCGTGCTGCATATTTAGCATATAAATCTGAATGTCCAGTAAGAATTGGTTATTCAGCGCAAGGTAGGAATCCTCTACTGTCAAAAGTCTTTTATAAAGGAAAAAATAAAATTCATAGATCAGAACAGTATGTTAAACTTTTAGATAAAAGAAAATTAATTGATCAAGAATATTCAAATTCTAGCATTCTACTTAACCAGGAAGAAATAGAATGGGCAAATAAGGAATTAAAAAATTTAGGTATAATTGAACCAATAGCAATATTCCCCTTTAGTGTTGCTCAATCAAGAACAATTCCTCAACATAAAACAATATCATTATTAAATAGAATAGATAATAATGTATTAATTTTTGGAAGTTTAGGCGATTCTGATGAAGCTGATAAATTGATATCTATTTTGCAAAAGGACAATATTAAATCAATAGCGGGGCATTATGGTTTAAGAGAAAGTATAGCATTGATATCTAGATGCAAAGCTGCAATTGCTAGTGATAGTGGCCTAGGACATATTTCATCAAATTTAGGAATTCCCACAGTCAGCTTATTTGGCGCAGGTGACTCAGAATTAACTCGACCTATTGGTGAAAGAACATTTATAATAAATAAAAATGTATATTGTAGTCCATGTCTAAAAAATAAATGCCATAATAGAAGAGAGCAATTATTATGCCTAGATCAAATTGAGACCAATTCCGTTATTGACGCTGTATCAAATCTTAATTCAGTTTTGAGAACTGATTAAGATTCTTTTTTGCTTTATTTAATAAAGTATTTTTTAAAATATTAAAATTATTATTATTACTTTTTTCTGAATCTTTTGAGCTATTGGATATAATGATTTCATCATTTATTGTACTAAGCCGTCCGGATTCAATTTTATTTCCTGATAGACTAAACTCCATTTTTGTTTTATGATCAGCAATAAGAAATTTTTTGGGTCTATCTTCTATTTGGCATTCTTGCACGATTGCATAATCATCTTCCTCATTATATCTAATTAATGATTTTCCAGAGAGATAATCATTAAAGGGTTGTGAAAGATTAATATAATCAATAATAGTAGGCATAATGTCAGCGTGACTAGTAATATTATATTGATTATTCTTTTGTCCTGGAATATGCATTATAAAGGGTGTTGATGTTTGAAAATTATTAAATGAATAAGAATGAGCAAAGCGTCCAAACTCATTGAATTCTTCTCCATGATCTCCAACAACAACTATGATTGTATTTTCCATTCTTCCACTCTTTTCTATCTCATTTACAATTTTAGCTATCTGAGAATCAACATAATAAGCACTATTTTTATAGCGGTTAAAAACAAGATCTGACTCCTTTTGTAATCCTTTTTCATAAATTTGATAATGACGTTTTATGTAAGGCTCGAATTTGCCAAATGAATCAGGGAAGTAATAATTGTAATGGGTTGAATAAAACCAAAGAAAGCTAAAACTCGGTTTTCTATTTTCATTAACAAAGTTATTTAAAAATTTTTCAACCATCATCTCATCCCATTTATAAAGGTCACTTCTTTTTACCATTGGATGTCCTAAACCACCACCATAATTTGTAAATTTGTAAATATTATCTATAGCTTTAGTAAAAATATGTTTATGCATATCTGAATATTCCAATGCAGTTGTAGTATAAATATCTATATCGTAGTCAAGCTTATCAAAAATTGATAGTGTGATAGGTTGCATTTCGTCTTTATATGATGGATACCAGTAGAAAGGAGTTTGCCCTGTTAAAATTCCAAAAATACCATTCCCTGTACAATTACTATTGCTAAAATGTTGTTTACTTGATATCCATTTTTGTTTCAATCGATGGAGGTTTGGCATGATTTCAGGGTCATCCATGTCAAAACGTAGGCTTTCAAAAACTAGCAAAACGATATCAATATCATTTTTTTCTGCACTAATAGTTTCCAAATCGTTATCTATTGCTTTTTGGCGCAACAAAAAGTCTGACTCAAAATCCCATGTTATGTTAGCAGCTGCTTTTTCTTCTTTCGTTAAAGGATTAAGGATTGGTGTCCATACTTTACTCATTCTAAGAGGAGTGTATGATGGAACTGAATTCCAATAGTGTTTAAAGGTTTCTCTTTCTGTATAATAAAAAAATGAAAAAATAATTTTTTCTAATAATGATAAAACAATTAATGTTTTAAATATAGAACTGATATAGAAATTAAAATTGTTCTTAAATAGATCTCGTTTATTTTCATATACCCAGTTTGAAATAAATAATGTAATTAAACACCAAAAAATAATTAATAAAATTTGACTGATTATGGAAATTATATCTGATGAACGAACACCCATATCTTGCATAACACCCGTCTCAAATAATATTTTAAATAATTTTACATTAAAATGATCTCTATAAATGGATAATACCTTTGCATCAATAGCAGTGAACAAATATGTAAACGCAAATAGGAAAGCAGCTACATAGCGAAAATCATTTTCATCGCTTTTAAATAAATTTTCTAAACCCTTTATAATGCCTTTAATAATAATTATCAAAAATATTGGTGTATTAAAAGTCATTATTAGGTGGAATAATCCTGATTCACCATTGCTAAGATATAAGGAATTGGGAAAAATGTATATAATTAGAGCCAGCCAGTGTAAAAAATAAAATATAGATAATCTTTTCATAAACAAGTATTGAATGTTAGTGCCAATAATTCTATCTGAAATTAACCTTATATTTTATTTTTCATCACAATAACTATAATTACTAATTTATAAGCCTATGAAAGCTGTTATACTTGCTGCAGGTGTCTCTAGAAGATTATATCCAATTACTTACGATATACCTAAATGTTTAATTGAATTGGGTGGCAAATCAATTTTAGATCATCAATTAGATTCTTTGATAAAATCAGGAATCAATGACGTGACATTTATTGTAGGATATCATAGAGAAATTCTAATAGACCACGTTAAAACTAATTATCCTTCATTGGATAGCCATTTTATTATTAACCATCATTATTTTGAAACCAATACAGCATATTCATTATATCTTTGTAATGAAGCAATAATAGGTAATCAATTTATTTTAATGAATGCCGATGTTTTATACCCGAATGAATTACTTGTAAGATTAATAAAATCTTCTTTTGAAACTGCATTTGCTGTTGAAATAAAACCATGTGGCCGCGAGGAAGTCAAAGTAATCGAAGGTGAAAATCAACAAATAATTGCAATTGGTAAAGATTTAATTGAGCAAAATTGCTTAGGTGAATTTATTGGAGTTGCCAAATTATCAAAATCATTCTCGACTTTATTTTTTAAATCGCTTGGCACTTTAATCGAAGCAGGTGGAAAATCAGATTATTTTGAAGCAGCAATGCACCCAATTTTATCTGATGAAAAAGCTTATTACGAAGATATTTCGGATTTGCCTTGTATTGAAATTGATTTTGTTGAAGATCTGGATAAGGCTAAAGAGCTAGTTGATTCTGACTGGTTTAAATAATATTCCGTGCTCCCAGATCATATTATAATTGATTTTGATAGTACTTTTATTACTTCTGAGTCTTTGGATGAATTAGCAATTAATAAATTTGGTAATCATCCAAATGGTAAAAAATTGTTGGGGAAAATTCAGTCGCTTACCAATGCAGGAATGAATGGGGATATTTCATTTGAAGAATCTCTTGAAAAAAGAATGAGATTACTTAAAATAAATCAGAATGATATAGAACTATTAATTAAAAAACTATCTCAATCAATTACACCTTCATTTAAAAAAAATAAATTATTTTTTGCAGAAAACTATGAGCGAATATTAGTTATTTCTGGTGGTTTCAAAGAGTTTATTGTACCAATAGTAGACAAGTTTGGAATCATTGAAAGCAATGTTTTTGCCAATGAGTTTCTTTACAATTTATCAGGTGATATTATTGGTATTGATCAAAAAAATGTTATGTCAAAAAATCAAGGTAAGGTAAAACAGGTAGAATTGCTTAAGCTAAATGGAGAGATCCATGTTATTGGTGATGGCTATACAGATTATGAAATCAAGTTAGCGGGAGCTGCCACACATTTTTTTGCATTTAAAGAAAATATTGAACGCAAAAATGTTTGTGAACTCTCAGATTATATTTTATCTAGATTTGATGATTATTTATTATTTATTAATTGAATTAACAAATTATAGTTCTTTTTATTTCATAAATTTGAATTACTAAATAGCAATTATTATTTAATAAAGATTAATGCTTCAAAAAGTCTTATCAGAAAAAATCATATCCTGGCAAAGTGAAATTCATTCTATCCTTAAGGATTCTGGTGGAACAAAAATTAGTGATGTTTCCATAAGCCAGGCATATGGAGGAATGCGAGGAGTTAAAGGATTAATCTGTGAGACTTCTGCAGTTTCAGCTGATGAGGGCCTAATCATCAGAGGAAATAAATTGCTTGATATCACACATATATTACCAGAGCAAGTTTTTTATTTACTTTTGACGGGAGATTTGCCAGACCAGGATGCTACTGATGATATTCAAAATCAATTTTCAAAGCATCAAAATGTACCAGAATATATTTGGGATGTATTATCTGCGATGCCAAAGAACTCTCATCCTATGACAATGCTATCAACAGCAATTCAGTCGATGCAAGTAGAAAGTATGTTCGTCAAAAAATATGATCAGGGTATGCCAAAGACAGATTATTGGAAATGGACACTGGAAGATGGGATAAGGTTGATTGGAGCATTGCCTGGGATTGCCGCAGGCATATATCGCATGAGATTTAATAAAGGAGATCTTATTCAGCCAGATGACCAATTAGATTGGGCAGGTAATTTTGCTCATATGTTGGGATTTGATAATGAAGATTTTAAAAAATTAATGAGGCTATATTTAATGCTTCATTGTGACCATGAAGGAGGAAATGTTAGCGCCTTCAGCTCTTTAACTGTTTCATCAGCATTATCATCACCATTTCTTTCAGTAGTAGCAGGATTAAATGGTCTTGCTGGTCCACTTCATGGTTTAGCTAATCAAGAATGCTTAAAGTTTGTTTTAGATGTTCGTGATCATTTTGGAGGGGCTCCATCAAGCGAAGATTTAGAAGAATTTTGTTGGGAAAGGTTGCAAAATGGCAGAGTTATACCTGGATATGGACATGCTGTATTAAGATGCCCTGATCCTAGGTTTACAGCATTTTTATCTTTTGGCAAAGAACATATTGTTGATGATGATATTTTTTCTATAGTTGAATCTCTTTTTGAAGTAGTCCCACCAGTTCTTAAAAAACATGGTAAAGCAAAGAATCCTTGGCCCAATGTAGACGCAGCTTCTGGTTCTTTATTATATTTTTATGGGCTTAAAGAGTTTAATTATTATACTGTATTGTTCAGTATATCTCGTACAATGGGAATCATTTCTCAAATGGTAATTAATCGTGCTATGGGAATCCCAATAATGAGGCCAAAGTCTATAACGACTGATTGGATAAAAAATAATATTTAATTTTTTTACTCTTTATTTTTTTTCTTTTACAATTAAATCTTATTTTTTCTTTATGAGACCGTTTATTCCAATTGGACTATGTTTTCTTTTTATCTTTGGTTGTGCATCTCATCCAGTTATAAATCCGCACCTTCCAGAAGTAGGAAAAGCAAAAAAAGGATATGCATTATCAGTAGAAAACGTAGTTCCCTATATGTGGTATCGTAAAGGAATTAATGAAAAAAGCGAGATTGGTCTTAGGGTTGGGCTCCCAATATATGGTAGTGGTATTGATTATAGTCGTGT
>CACHMU010000030.1 GCA_902581045.1 uncultured Fidelibacterota bacterium
AAGATGAGATGAATCATGAAAAACTATTTTTAAAAAGAATTTTTGTTTAATTATATAAGTTAATTAGCCTAGAAAAATTATCATAAAACTTGGCCAATGGCAGGCCCATCACATTGTAGTAGCAGCCATTTATTCTTTTTATGTGGATTGAAAAACCATCCTGAATTCCATAGCTTCCAGATTTATCAAAAGGTTTATATTTATCTATATAATAAGATATATCTGAATTAGTTAAAGTATTAAATTCAACTTCAGTTTTCTCATGAAAATTACTTACAATTCCCTTTTTATTGTTTTGTATAGAAACTCCTGTATATACTTTGTGGATATTTCCTGAGAGGCTATTGAGCATTTCATAGCTTTCACTTTTATTCTTAGGTTTACCAAATATCTTTTTATCAAAGACAACTACAGTATCTGCGCCTATAACCCATTTATTTTCATTTGAATTTGCGACGTGATGTGCTTTTTCATGGGCATAATGTTCGACAAATAATGATGGAGCAAGATCTAGATCTGTTGTTTCGTGAATATTGCTTGGAATAACATCAAATATTAAATCAATTTGTTCTAGCAGTTTTTTTCTTCTAGGCGAATTTGATGCAAGAATTATTGAGTTATTTATTTTTACTTTCATCTAAATATAGCCAAACGTCCAATATGATTAACTTTTTGATTATCATTTGATGCTACAATCTTATATAAATAAACTCCATTTGCAGGAAAATTCCCATATTCATCTTTTCCATCCCAATAAATTTTATTATAACCTAGGTAATATAACTCAGAATTTATTGTTTTGATTTTTCTTCCTTCAAGTGTATAAATATTAATAGATACTTCTGCATCTATTGTTAATTCAAAAGAAAATTGAGTGTTTATTGAAAATGGGTTCGGGAAATTTAGCACATTTAGTAAATTCAAACTTTTAGAATTTAGTATGCCCAAACTTATTATTGATTCACTAGGGTTATTTGCATTATCCCAAGCATTTATTTGAATAGAAACTTCATTAAAATCTGATGTTTTATTATAAATAAAACTTCCGGTACTTATACTATTAATGTCATAAATAAATTTGCTGATCATGTTTGTTTGTATTTTGGTTAGTTTATCTATTAATGTTAGCTCATGACCTTTTTCTCCAGTTAAATTAATTCCCAATGGGTCTGATAATCGTACAACGATACTTTCAGATTTGTTAATATGATCTCCAGAACGTAGAGTTCTCCCGGTTTTTGTTTCAAATCTAATTATTGGACCTTCAGTATCATTTGAAGGTGGGCCAAAAGCTAGCCTGACATTAGATACTGCTCCTATAGCTACTGAATTATTTCCATCATTAACGTTAAATCTTATTTTTGAAGGATTATCAGAAAACTTTATATCCTTAGGAACCCGGAATTGAGGAGAGATTGTTTTGTTGGAATAAGTAAAAGATCCTCTAAATAGAGTTGCGCCCTTTTTTAGATAAGTGATTTCCTCTTGTTTAGATGCAAAATTAAATATTTTTTTTATTTCAGTTTCACCTTCTTCTAAAAGTAAATACCCTTCTCCAGAACTGAATGGACTTTCTGCACTTAAAGTACCGATTGATAATGTTGCTAAAGTATCTGGGCTTACTTTTCCATTATTAATGATTTTATTTGGTATAGAAATAATCATTGCAGGGTCTCCAAAAAAGTGAAATAATTCACCATCAACTCCACCTGTCTTAACTGATTGCAGTACAGATCCAATTGATTTGAATGTTAAACTATCTCCATTAAAAACTTCTCGAAAAATCCGTTCCAGATAATCAATATTGCTTGAAACAGTTATGCCTCTGGTTGTCGTGATGATACCCGAAGCTGCTTGATTTGATGAACGAATGAGTTCTTCAGCAAATGATTCTTGATTTATATCATCAAAACGCCCCCAATTACAAGTTCCTGCTATCCAAAGAGGAAGCTTTAGTCCAGCATCCATTAATTCAATATCATTTCTATCTTGATTTATTAAAAGTAATTTTTCTTGTGCCCATTGAGTAGGGTTTCCATGACCAATAAAATTTATAATTGCTGTTCCTGAAGATATTTGACTAAATAAAGCTTGGGTAGCCTCAGGTTTGGTAATCCCAAATGTTGAGCCATCATTGACTTCTGGATAATCAATCATATAAATTTTATTTATATCTATAAAATTGGGTATAAGCTTTGCAAGTTTTTCTGAGTTTCTTGTATGACTTTTCCCAATAGATAATTCGTATGATTCACGTTCGGGTCTTGCTGGATCATCTGCTACAAGCGTTATTTTTTGTCTCCATAATCCATTTGGCATTTTTGTTTCAAATTCAATAAGACTAGAGATAAAATTATTTATTTCATTATTAGTACGTGCTGGGAATCTACCAGTAGCCATTTCGGGAATTGTCCCATTAAATGAAACAAGTCTATCATCAGTAGAGTGTGAATAAATAGTACCCACTTCTATAGTTGGAACTTTAATATTTGATTTTCCAGTTATATTTCTATAATCATAGTCAGCATCTCCCATAAATAAAACTGTATAAGGTTTTTGTGACCAATAATTTTGTGTCCAACTCAAAAAGTGTCGTATTGCAATAGGATCTTTATTTCCTCCTGAGAATTCATCATAAATAGTTTCAATAGGAGCATAAATTGTATTTTGTCTATGATCAATTAGAGCTTGTGATTGGATTCGAAATTCAGAAGGGCCTAATATTATATGCTTTGCTCCATTAGAATTTGATCTTAATAAATCCCATTTTTTGGAACCAATAAGCAAAAGATTGGATATTGATTTTATATCATTAATATTAAAGACAGAAAATTTTTGGATTGTGCCAGGAGTAAAAGAAAAATTTGTTGAGATGTTATTCCCAAAAGTATTAAGAGGCATATTTATGGGTTTAGATACATTTGTAGTATTCCAAACCAATAGATTACTTCCTTTAATTATGAATGTCCCATCATTCTTATTAATCTCTGAATAAAATTCAAATGGTTGTGAGTATGACAATTCTTTATAATAGTTAATAGTTATATAATCAATAAGAGGTTCAGAATTAGGATTTTCAGACTCATTATTAATTGTAAAAGTTTGATTATCAGTGCTTATAAGATTAGAACTAAGACTAAATTTTTTTGACTTATGTCCCAAATTAGACCAATCAATTCTAGCTAATTCTTGATTATTTGATGAAATAGAAACTTCATGTTTAGTGTTATTGTATTTTGTTTGAACTTTTTCCTTTCCAATCATGCCAAATTTTCCTTCTACAGGAAAGGATTTAATAATATTAGATAATTCTAATTCAATTGAATAAGATGCTCCTTGTTGAATTGTTTTCTCTCCCCATGAAAGTCCAGAAGAATGTGGATTAATTAAATCAGTTTCAAAATGTTGATAAAATTGGCCATAATTTATTTTTTCTGGAGCTTCTGGGTTTAAATTTGCTGTTTCAATTCTTTTACCTCTTAATGAACTATTAGATGGGATTAATATCCAATAAGTTGATTCAATAAAATATAAGTTTTGGTGCCATTCAATCTTTTGATTTATTTTTTGAAAACCATTAGGGCCCTTACCATAAAAAATAATATGATCATTATCAGATAAGTTTCCATCAGATTCACCATTTATAGTTATAGGTAACTCAACTAGATTGGTTGGTATGGAAGATTTTGTTGAATTATTTTGAGTTAAATCATAAGTGCGATCTCTTCCAAATGAAGAGCTAGTAAATAGCATGATACTTCTTGGGTCAAAAATTAAGTTTGTTTCAATTGTTGATTTTAATTCTTTACCTGATATTTTATATACACCATCATTTGATAAATAAAATTTGACCCAAATTCCATCAGGAATTTTATCTTCTTTAAACAATTTTCTTTTTGATACCTGAATCCAATTTTTTGCGACGTCCCAATTAACAATTTTTGGTGAAAGCAATAATTCATGGATTTTATTTATGCTTTTAAGCTGAGTTTCTAAGCCAGAAATAGGAATTGTAATTACCATCGATTCATAATAGGAATTTGAATCTATACTAGGAGATATACGTAAAGTTGCTGTATTCAGACCATTTACAGTCTGGCTATGAATCCACCCTGTATTTACTATTAATTTATCTATTTTCATAGAGTGATAGTTTTTATTAAATCCTTGAATTTTTATTTGAGGTAGTGATGAATCAGGCAATCCTATAAGTAATTCAATTGGTTTTAAGTCCTCAGAGGATTTAATAGCTGTTTGTAGATTGATTACTAATTCATTTTTGTTAGAGCTTACTATCTCCCATTTGGTTTGAGTATTCCCAGATGCAATTAGTAGTGCTATTAATAGAAATTTTTTCTTATTTCTCATATTGAAAATTTAATTAGTGTAGATTGAATGCCTTTTATTTTTTTAATTATTTTTAATCTTATGAAATTGAATCCGAATTTTTAACAATGTAATTTTGATGGCTAATAACATCTAATCTTTTAGTATTAATTCATGCAATTTGAAAGGATTTTACTTGTTTGACCTCAATATTATAAAAGCATTTTATGAAGAAATTCCCAATCGGATTTCTGACGCTAGAAAATTAATTGATCGCCCTTTAACTCTTACTGAAAAAATATTATATAGTCATTTAAATAAAAGTCCATTTAGTCCATTTGAACGAGGAGAATCTTATGTAGAATTTCATCCAGACCGTGTAGCAATGCAGGATGCAACTGCTCAAATGGCACTCCTTCAATTTATGATGTCAGGCAAAAACAAAGTATCTGTCCCCTCTACAGTACATTGCGATCATTTGATTCAAGCAAAAATTGATGCAAAAGCAGATTTAAGACTAGCAAAAGATATAAATAATGAAGTTTATGATTTTCTTGAATCTGTTTCTAATAAATATGGGATTGGATTTTGGAAGCCTGGTGCAGGAATAATTCATCAAGTTATATTAGAAAATTATGCTTTTCCTGGAGGAATGATGATTGGGACAGATAGTCATACAGTTAATGCTGGAGGCTTAGGAATGGTTGCAGTAGGTGTCGGCGGAGCAGATGCAGTAGATGTAATGGCTGGAATGCCATGGGAATTGAAATTCCCTAAATTAATTGGTGTCAATCTAGTTGGAGAGATGAAAGGTTGGACTTCAGCTAAAGATGTAATATTAAAAGTTGCAGGAATATTAACAGTTAAAGGAGGTACTGGCGCAATATTAGAATATTTTGGAGAAGGGGCAGAAAAGATGTCCTGCACGGGGAAAGGCACAATTTGTAATATGGGTGCAGAAATAGGTGCTACTACATCTATATTTGCTTATGATGAACATATGAAAAGTTACCTTAGTGCTACGGGTCGATCAGAAGTAGCTGATTTGGCTAATAAAATTAAAGATTACTTGAAGGCGGATGATGAGGTATATACTAATCCCAATGAATATTATGATGAAGTTATAACTATAGACTTATCTCAGTTAGAACCTCATTTGAATGGGCCATTTACTCCAGATTTAGCTACACCAATTTCTCAAATGGAATCAGCTGCATCAAAAAATAATTGGCCAACAGATATAAAAGTGGGTTTAATTGGCTCATGCACAAATTCATCATATGAAGATATTGCTCGTTCTGCTTCTATTGCAAAGCAAGCTATAGAGAAGGGATTAAAGACTAAAGCTAACTTTACGATTACTCCTGGATCAGAACAGGTAAGATATACAATTGAAAGAGATGGATTTATCAAAATCTTTGAAGATCTTGGTGCAAGCGTATTTGCAAATGCGTGTGGTCCATGTATTGGGCAATGGTCTAGAGATGGATCTGAAAAAGAAGAAAAAAATACAATTGTACATTCATTTAATAGAAATTTTGCAAAACGAGCTGATGGAAATCCAAATACTCATGCATTTGTTGGTTCTCCTGAATTAGTAACTGCATTAGCAATTTCTGGAGATTTAAAATTTAACCCTTTAACAGATCATATAAATGATGAAAATGGACAACCTATTAAGCTAGAGCCTCCAGCTGGGGATGCTCTTCCAAAAAAGGGATTTGAAATTAAAGATTTAGGCTATAAGGCCCCAGCAAAAGATGGCAATAAGATTGAAATTCAAATTGATCCTAATTCTGAGCGTCTTCAATTACTTAAACCATTCGATCCTTGGGATGAAAAAAAATATAAAAAAATTAAATTATTAATTAAAGCTAAAGGAAAATGTACTACTGACCATATATCGATGGCTGGGCCTTGGCTAAGATTTAGAGGACATTTGGACAATATTTCAAATAACATGCTTACAGGAGCTGTCAATTTTTTTAATAATAAAACTAATTTTGTTAAGAATCAACTTAATGGTGATTATGGAGGAGTTCCAGAGACTCAAAGAGACTACAAATTGAATCAAGTTTCTACAATCATTGTTGGAGATGAAAACTATGGTGAAGGCTCTTCACGAGAGCATGCTGCTATGGAGCCAAGATTTTTAGGAGTTCGTGTTGTATTAGTACGATCATTTGCTCGAATTCATGAGACAAATTTGAAGAAACAGGGCATGTTAGCTATAACATTTTCAAATAAAAGTGATTATGACCTAATACTTGAAGATGATACCTTTGATTTTATAGATCTTAAAGAATTTTCTATGGGTAAGCCTTTAACACTTTCTTTAAATCATTTAGATGGATCTAAAGATACAATTATTTGTAATCATACCTACAATGAAATGCAAATCAAATGGTTTAAAGCTGGTTCTGCTCTAAATCTTATCCGTCAACAACTATAGAATTATTATGAAAGTTCTTATTTCTGATCCAATCTCAGAAAGTGGTTTGAGAATTTTAAAAGAGTCTAATCTTGAAATATTGTATCTACCTGATGCTTCAACTGAAGAAAAAACATCAGCATCTAAGGATGCCCATGGTTGGATTATAAGAAGTGGAACAGCAATTACTGATCAAATGATTAAAAACTCTAAAAACCTACAAGTAATTGGTCGAGCAGGTGTTGGTGTTGATAATATTGATATTTCGACAGCAACTCGGAAAGGTATTGTTGTGATGAATACACCAGATGTGAATACAATTTCTGCGGCTGAACATACTCTTGCAATGATTTTAACTCTATCTAGAAATATTGCAGTTGGTGATTCAGGATTAAAAGAAGGGAAGTGGAATCGCCATGAATTAATTGGATCAGAATTAAGAAATAAGACTATTGGAATTGTTGGAATGGGAAAGATTGGTAGAGAGGTAATGACCAGATGTCGTTCCTTTAATATGAAAATATTAGGCTATGATCCATTTATGAGCCAGGAAATGTTTAATACAGAAGAAGTCAGAATTGTCGAGCTTGATGAATTAGTTTCCAAATCCGATATTATATCTGTTCATGTTCCTTTAACTGATTCAACAAAGGATTTATTTGATTATAAACGTCTTTCCTCAATGAAATCATCGGCAAGAATTATAAATGTAGCACGTGGTGGAATAATTAATGAACCTGACCTGGCAAAAGCGCTATCAGAGGGTATAATTGCTGGCGCTGCAATAGATGTTTTCACATCTGAGCCTTTAGAGAAATCAAATCCTTTGGTCAATTCACCTAATGTAGTTTTAACTCCTCATCTAGGTGCATCTACTCAAGAAGCTAAAGAAGGAGTGAGTATAGCTATTTGTGAACAAGTATGTAATTATCTTATTAATGAAAAATTAAGTAATGCAGTTAATATGCCTATATCAGATATTGCAAAATTAAAAGAAATTCAAATTTATCTTGATATTTCTGAACTAATGGGAAAATTGCAGGGGCAACTAAATCCAGGAGCTATAAAAAGAGTCCAAGTTGAATGTTCAGGTTTAATCGATGAATCAAAATCTGTTGCTTTGGCATTTATTAAAGGATTATTATCGAATAGAATTCCTGATCGTGTTAATTTTATTAATGCAGAATCTTTAGCCATTGATCTTGGCATTAGCATTGAGCATAGTTACACTAATAATAGTGGTTCTTATAATAATTTGATTCGAACTAGAGTTTCAACAAAAGATGATGCTACTAGAATTGCAGGAAGTATTTTTGATGGTAATCGTCCTAGATTAGTAAATATTTTGGGATATGAAATGGATTTAAGTCCCTATGGCACAATGTTATTTACTAGAAATAAGGATGTCCCTGGTGTTATTGGTAAAGTTGGGACAATCTTAGGAAAAGCTAAAGTAAATATAGGTGGATATTTTCTTAGTCGAGATAAGAACGATAATGAAGCTTTTTCTGTAGTAAGAGTTGATAGTTTTGTTGGTGATGAAGTTATTTCAGAATTAAAAAAGCTGACTGAAATTATATCAGTGCAACAACTTCACTGCTAATTATGAATAATATTAAATCTGCTAGATCAATAAAAATCGCTGGTGGGGGTATTGCAGGTTTATCTGCAGCTATAAAATTAAAATTGAACGGTTTTGACCCTATTATTTATGAGAAAGAAGATAAAATTGGATTAGGACGGCATGATGACTTTGAAGGAATTGAAAATTGGATTTTTTCAAATGAAATGCAACCTT
>CACHMU010000031.1 GCA_902581045.1 uncultured Fidelibacterota bacterium
TAATGGGTTTTCAAACAAATCCAAAATGGGGAGTTGAGTTTGGATATTTTCATGACCCAAATTCATTACCGCTAACTCAAATTTTTAATCCAAATTATAATCCAAAATCTGAAAATACACCCGATAGATTTAATGATAAATCAATGAGAGACTCTGAAACAGGATTTCCATCAGAGTATTCTCGATTGACTGGTTTGTCACTATCAATTTTTTTCAATCTAGATGCAAAAAAACAAAATAGCGATGAGAATAAAAAGTGAATCTTTTAGAAGAGATTAAGGAATGTTTTGATAGATGTATTCTTTCACAATATGATGGACCGCCATCTGAACACCCAATTATTTATCTTAACTCAATAAAAAATATTATTGGTGATAACAAAAAGAATCCTTCGAAAATATTATTAGATAGATTAAAAAAAGCTTCTAATGCTCTTCCAAAAAGAAAAGATGATCAAAAAGTTTTTAATGAAATTTTAAAAGAAGGCATTGGGCTTACTGTTTTTATTTCAGATTTGGAAGAGGCCTGCCAATCTGGAGATTATAATAAAATGGAACATGAAGCAGCAAGACTTAATAGTGTTAGTGAAAATGGAATAAGTGGTTTGGAAATACTTGTTGAATTAGGATTACAAAACTTTGATCACTTCGGATTATTTTGTTATCATCTTCATAGAGCAAATTCATTTAATCATAATCCAGGTGTATCATGGAATTATACTCGATGTATTTTAAATGAGTTGTGTAAAGTAAGTTTACCTGAACCGCATAAAAATAATGATATAAAACTTGAATTAAATCCAGAATTATATCATGAAAATATCAGTTTATTTATCGCAGCATATAGATTGTCAAAAATTGATTCAGTAAGAAAAAACGGATTTAATAGAGAAATATCATATTGGATTTCTAAACAAGATCTAGCTAGCCATAGTGAAAATCATGATAAAAAAGCTAACTCTGATTTAATTGAATATTCCAATAATGGTGGTGAATTATTTATCAATTTTGCAGAAGAACTAATTGACACTCCTGGCAAAATTGTTGTTTTAGATTCTCTTAGATATTTAACTAATCATGGAACTCCTGATCATTTACCCTATATTTACAATCAACTTTTAAAGTTAAAAAAATGAATATCGCCGGTTATAAATTATACAGTATTGAGACTAGTCGATTTGCCCTAGATGGAGGGACAATGTTTGGCATCATCCCTAAGGTCATGTGGGAGAAAGAAGCACCTTCAGATGACAATAATTGTATTCAATTGGTTACCCGATCACTATTATTAGTAGGTCATGGAAGAAAAATTTTAGTCGATTCAGGAAATGGTAATAAGTGGAAGGAAAAATTTAAATCAATTTATAATATAGATACTGATTCCGTTAATATAGAATCTTCATTGAAAAAATACGGATTTTATACAGAAGATATTACTGATGTCTTTTGTACCCATCTACATTTTGATCATGTAGGTGGAAACACAACTTATTCAAATGGGAAGTTGATTCCAGTTTTTTCTAATGCTACTTATTGGGTCCAAAATGAAAATTGGAAGTTAGCTAATTCCCCTTCTGAAAAGGATCAAGGGAGTTTCATGGAGCATGACTGGTCAGTCCTAGCTGAAAACGGTATGATAGAATTTGTAGATGGTAAGGAACAGTTTTTGCCAAATATTGATATTGAATTGTCTTATGGACATACTATTGGAATGATGCTTCCAAAACTAAGTGATAATTCTGAAATTCTTATATACATGGCTGATTTAATTCCGATGGCAGCACATATCCCATTACCATGGATAATGAGTTATGATATTAATTCTGGATTAACACTAAAGGAGAAAAATAATTTACTTCCTAAGGCAGTTGAAGAAGATTGGACAATATTTTTTGAGCACGACCCCGTTCATGAAGCATGTAAAGTCCAATTTGACGGAAAGCATTTCCGTTTAAAAAGAACGGTGAAAATAAGTGAGTGAAACACATAAGATGAATGAATTATTTGAAAGAGGTTTAACTGAGTATGAAAAAGGAGATTATTTCGAAGCGCATGAAGCCTGGGAAGATCTCTGGTCAGATTATAATTTTGATGATAGAATTTTTGTGCAAGGACTGATTCAATTAGCGGTAAGCTTTGTTCATTTGGGTAATGGGAATATGATAGGAGCAAAGAACTTGTTAAAAAAATCTCAAAATAAATTTTTTGATTATAAAGGTATTCATCGGGGAATAAATGTAGATGATCTAAAATCTTCTATGGAAGTAGTAGATATTGTATACAATGATCTTACTCATTCTGAAGAATTTGATTGGGATCTGGTTCCAGTATTAAAAGGATAGTTAGATGAATGTGGCATTATTTATAAAAGATTTTCAAAAGGGAACTGAATTATCATCCTGCTTAATTGAACATAATCTAAATGTTACGTTTGCAGAGTCAATCTATGATCTTCCAGATCATTGTGATGTTGGTATTATTGATTTAGATGATGAAAAATTTGGTAATTCAAATTTTATCCTAGATTTAAAAAAACAAAGCGGAATAAAATTAATAGGATATATGGCAATAATTAAAAAAGGTCAACAAGACATTTATAAGAAAGCTGGTTGTGAAATTATTATTTCAAAGGCATCAGTTTTGAAAAATATAACAAATATACTAAGCGAAAATTAGTGTGAGGGAAAGTAAAGCCAAAAAAAAAATAAGAGCAAAAAATATAACCAAAACTTTAAAGAATACTTATCCTCATTCTAAGTGTTCATTAAATTATAGCTCACCCCACCAGCTTTTAGTTGCAACAATCTTATCTGCACAGTGTACAGATAATAGAGTTAACAAAGTAACAGAAAAACTTTTTAAGAAATATTCGAGCCCAGTTGATTTCGCCTATTGTGATGTCAATCAACTAGCAAAAGATATTCATTCATGTGGGTATCATAATCAAAAAGCTAAGAGCATTCAAGCATCTAGTTTAGTAATTGTTGAAAAGTATAATGGTAAAGTCCCTAATAATATGGATGAGTTAATTAGTCTATCAGGCGTTGGTCGTAAAACGGCTAACTGTGTATTAGGTGAAATCTACAATGTCCCTTCAATGGTAGTTGATACTCATATGGTTAGAATTATGAATCTTCTTAATTTTACAAAGGTAAAAGATGCAAAAAAGATTGAATTTGATTTGATGGAATTATTTGAGATGAAAGATTGGGTAAAACTAACTCATATGATTATAGATCACGGAAGGGCTATTTGTATAGCCAGGCGGCCACAATGCAATGAATGTGTTATATCTACCTATTGTCCATCATTTAAGCCAATTAATTAAATAAAATCCATATTAAGTTTCAGTAGTTAAACACAAACATTATAATTAAAAAAAATTTGTAGCATACAACTAATATGAAAAAAATATATCTTACAAAAATATTTCACTTTAACGCAGCTCATCAATACGGTCATAAAGATTGGTCTAATGAAAAGAATTTTGAAGTTTTCGGCCCTGATTCGAAGGTCCATGGGCATAATTATACTTTGGAAATAATGGTCACTGGAGATGTTAATAATGAAACGGGTTTTATTGTTGATCTTGGACACTTAAAAAAAATCGTTAATAAATATGTGATTGACGTTTTAGATCATACTCAATTTGAAAAAGAAATTGAATGGTTCTCTGATAGACAGCCAAGCTCAGAGAATTTAGTTCAATTTATTTGGTCACAAATTGATCCGAACCTTGAAGGTGCGATTTTATATCGCATTCGCTTGAAAGAAACGCCTACAATTTTCACAGATTACTATGGGGAATAATTTCTATGGAATTTAAGGAAAAGCTGTTTCTTTTTTTGAGTGGTATCTTTTTAACATCTCTAGTTCTTGCAAATATTATAGGTACAACCAAATTTGTTTATGTTTTTGGCTTAACTGTTCCCGCGGGTGTTCTTGCTTACCCATTTACTTTTTTAGCAACTGATCTTATTTGTGAATTGTATGGGAAGAAACGTGCCCAGTCGTTGGTTTGGGTAGGATTTACGATGAACTTTTTTATGTTGGGACTTATGATGCTGGGTCACTATTTAAAAGATGCATCAGGAATATCTGGAGCCACTTCTACATTCGAAAATGTATATGAGTTCATGATTGGGAATGTCATTGCATCTATGATAGCGTATTTAATAGCTCAATCTGTAGATGTGCGACTTTTTCACTTTTGGAAAAGTCTTACTAAGGGTAAACATTTATGGCTTAGAAATAATTTATCAACAGTAGTTAGTCAATTAGTAGATACAACTGCGATAATGACTGTTCTTTATTATGCAAATAATCTTGGATCGACTATTCAATCAATTTCTGATCTCGTTGGTTTGATTTTTGCTTCTTATATTTTTAAAGTTTTGGTTGCTTTATTTGATACACCGTTATTCTATCTTGGTGTTTGGGCATTAAAAGATAAAGTTTCTACAGAGTTGAAATAATTAAAGTGGGGTAATAATGAATAACAATATCGATAAAATAAAATCATTAATAGCAGAATTAATCGAATTAATTGGTGAAGACGTAAGTAGAGAAGGAATTAAAAAAACTCCACTTCGAGTTGCAAAATCATGGGATTTTTTTTCTCAGGGATATAGGCAAAAAGTAAGCGATGTAATTAATGATGCAATATTTACTGAAGATTCCAAAGATATGATTGTAGTTCGAGATATTGAGTTTTTTTCTTTATGCGAGCATCATATGATTCCATTTTTTGGAAGAGCTCATGTAGGATATATTCCAAATGGTAAAATAATTGGACTGTCAAAAATTCCAAGAATTGTAGATTTATTTTCAAGAAGGCTTCAAGTGCAAGAAAGATTAACCGATCAAATTGCAAATACCATCCAAGATGTGCTGAATCCTATAGGAGTTGCTGTCGTAATGGAAGGAAGGCATCTATGTATGCAGATGCGTGGCGTGGAAAAGCAAAATAGTTTAGCATCAACATCAGCAATGTTAGGGCAATTTAGAAAGTCAGCTGAAACTAGATCAGAGTTTTTAAGTATTATTAGCAAGTAAGAAAATCAAAATTTATGACAAATTATGATATAGTAGTTTTGGGAGGGGGGCCTGGAGGCTATGTTTCAGCTATACGTTCAGCCCAATTGGGAAATAAAACGGCGATAATTGACCATGATCGATTAGGCGGTATTTGTTTGAACTGGGGTTGCATACCGACAAAAGCACTCTTGAAAAATGCTGAAATTCTTCATTATGTTAAAAATAGCAGTCAATTTGGAATAAATATCTCAAAATTCAATATTGATTTTACTCAAACTGTAAAGAGAAGTAGAGAGGTTTCACATAGGTTGTCAAAAGGTATTGAGTTCTTAATAAAAAAAAATAAAATTAAACATATCGATGGTACAGGTGTTCTTAAATCAAAATCAGAGATTTCAGTTTTGAAAGGTGATAAAAAACAAAAGATTAAGGCTAAAAAAATTATTATAGCGACTGGAGGTCGTCCAAAAGAGTTTCCAGGCATAAAATATGATGGTAAAAGATTGATTACATCCAAAGAGGCTATGACACTTAAGACCATACCAAAAAAATTAATTATTATTGGAGCTGGTGCTATAGGAGTAGAATTTGCTTATTTTTATAATGAATATGGATCTGAAGTTCACCTGATTGAAATGATGTCCAATATATTGCCAATTGAAGATGAAGATTTATCTAAAGAGTTAGAAACAAATTTTGAAAAAGCAGGTATCAATATTTATAAAAATAGTAAGGTTTCAAAAATCCAAAAACTGCAAAAATCTGTTAAGGTTCATATTAATGAAAGGGCAGCTTCAAAAATAATTGAGGCAGATATAGTATTAGTGGCAACAGGTGTGACTGGTAATATTGAAGGAATTGGTTTGGAAGATGCAGGTGTAGAAACAGTTAATGGCTCGATTAAAATAAATGAATATAATCAAACATCAATCGATAATATTTATGCGATTGGAGATGTGTCTGGCCCACCTTGGTTAGCGCATGTGGCTTCTAGCCAGGGGCATATTGCCGCTGAGCATGCATCAGGACATCCAACCCACCCAATTGATTATAGTAACATACCGAGTTGTACATATTGTCAACCGCAAGTTGCATCATTGGGATTAAATGAATTTGATGCAAAGGAGTTAGGATATGATATAAAAGTTGGACGTTTTGATTTTAAAGCAAGTGGCAAAGCATTAGCTATTGGAAACCCTTCTGGTTTTGTAAAAATAATTTTTGATGAAAAATATGGAGAATTACTTGGTTGTCATATTATCGGCAGTGAAGCAACTGAATTAATAGCTGAATTAGGCATGGCTAAGGCTTTAGAGGCTACTTGGCAAGAAATAGCAACGACAATGCATGCTCATCCTACATTGTCAGAAGCAGTTATGGAAGCTGCTCAAGATGCATTTGGACAAGCCATACATAAATAAATGCAGAAAGTAGTAAATATATTAGACCTTGGTAAAATGGAATATCAGTCAACTTGGGATATTCAAAAAGAATACCATCAAAAAGTTTTATCAAAAAAAGAACCAGATACCTTAATCATTGTTGAGCATGAGCCTGTCTATACGTTTGGAAAAAATTCTGATCAAAATCACTTGCTACAATCAGCCCCTAGCGATGCTAAAGTTTTTCATATAGAACGTGGTGGAGATATAACATACCATGGCCCAGGGCAAATTGTTGTGTATCCAATTTTAGATCTTAACCGTTATAAAAAAAGCATATCATGGTATATGAGGACTCTAGAAAAGGTGATTATAGCAACACTATCAGATTTTGGAATAGATGCAAATATAAAAAAAGGCCTAACAGGTGTTTGGGTGGCAGATGAAAAAATAGGCGCACAGGGTGTAAGAATATCGCGTTGGGTAACAATGCATGGATTTGCTCTAAATGTTAATACAGATCTGAAATATTTTTCAGGTATTATTCCATGTGGTATATTTGAATATGGTGTTACTTCTATGGAAAAGATAATTGGGAAAAAACAAAACTTAGAAAAAGTTAAAAATAATGTAATTCAAAACTTTAATCGCTTTTTCAATTTAAAAATGATAGCTGGAGAAAATTAATGGCTCGATTGCATGGATTTCAAAAAAAGGAATTATTAGATATCTATTATAAGATGCTTTTAGCTAGAGAATTAGATGAAAAACAGTTAATCATGCTTAAACAAGGAAAAGCATTTTTTCATATTGGTTGTTCTGGGCATGAGGCAGCTCAATTAGCAGCAGCAGCTAATTTAAATTCTGGAAAAGATTGGATCTATCCCTATTATAGAGAAGCAGCATTATGCATTGGGCTGGGGATGACAGGAAAAGAACAATTATTATCTTTTCTAGCCCGTGGTGATGATCCAAACTCAGGTGGACGTCAAATGCCTCAACATTATGGGCATAAGAATCTACGTATTGTTAGTCAATCTAGTCCAACAGGGACTCAATTTTTACAGGCGGTAGGTTGTGCAATGTCAAGGAAATGGGATAAAACAAAAGAAGTTGTTTATGTCTCATCAGGCGAAGGAAGTACGAGTGAAGGTGAGTTTCATGAAGCATTGAATTGGTCTAGCCGAGAGAAGCTACCAGTTATTTTTCATATTCAAGATAATGAGTATGCCATAAGTGTTCATATATCAGAGCAAACCTCTGGAGCATCAGTTCATTCGATGGTAGCAGGTTATCAAAATCTATCGAGGTTTGATGTTGATGGAACTAATTTTTTTGAAACTGATCTTGCATTTAAGCAAGCTGTTGATAGAGCAAGAAAAGGAAAAGGCCCATCTGTAATTGTTTCTCATGTAGTTCGATTACTTCCCCATTCTTCATCTGATGATCAAAGAAAGTATAGAACCAATAAGGATTTAGAATCAGATAAAAATAGGGATCCAATTAATCAATTTGAAAAATATTGTATTAAAGAAAAAGTTGCTTCAAAAAAAGATTTTGAAGATATTCGAAAAAAAGTTTCTAAGCAAGTAGATGCAGATGCAGAATGGGCTGATCAACAAAGCCATCCAGATATATCTACGGCTCTAGATCAT
>CACHMU010000032.1 GCA_902581045.1 uncultured Fidelibacterota bacterium
CTTGTACGTGAAATGGCTGATTCATTAAGAAAGAATAAAGACGCATTGGGGTCTTTAGTTTCAATAGAAATGGGTAAAATAAAGCAAGAAGGTGATGGAGAAGTTCAGGAAATGATTGACATTGCTGACTTTGCTGTAGGCCAATCAAGAATGTTGTATGGAAAAACTATGCATTCAGAAAGACCAGACCATAGGATGTATGAGCAATGGCATCCTCTTGGCCCGATTGGTGTAATATCTGCTTTTAATTTTCCAGTTGCAGTTTGGGCTTGGAATGCTTTCATAGCTGCTATATGTGGAAATACAACTATCTGGAAACCTTCTTCATCAACACCGCTATGTGCAATTGCTGTTCAAAATATTTGCAATAAAGTCATGGAAGAAAATGGTTATTCTGGTATTTTTTCAGTTATAATAGGAAAAGGGTCTATTGTTGGCGAAGAAATGATTAAAGATCCTAGATTACCCTTGATTTCCTTTACTGGATCAACATCTATGGGGCGTCACGTTAATAAAACAGTTTCAGAAAGATTTGGTAAAACCATACTAGAATTGGGAGGGAATAACGCTATAGTAATTGATGAATCAGCTGAAATGGAACTAGCTATTCCTGCCGTTGTCTTTGGAGCTGTCGGGACAGCTGGCCAGCGATGTACCTCAACTAGAAGATTGATTATTCATGAATCAATATATGATTCTTTTTTAGAAAAGTTAATTAATGCCTATAGGCAGGTAAAAATTGGCGATCCTTTAGACAATTCTACTTTAATGGGTCCTTTAGTAAATGAACAGGCTGTAGATAATTATTTAAATGCAATAGAGACAGCTACCGATTCTGGCGGCAAGGTCATATTCGGCGGAAAGATTTTGTCCTCAAATGGGTATTATGTAAAACCGACTATTATCAGTGCTCAAAATCACTGGGAAATAGTACAAGAAGAGACATTTGCGCCTATACTTTATGTTATGAAATATAGTTCAATAGATGAAGCAATTAGCATTCACAATGACGTCCCACAAGGTTTATCGTCGTCTATGTTTACAACAAATATAAGAAATGCGGAGAGGTTTTTATCAAATCGAGGTAGTGATTGTGGAATCGCAAATGTTAACATAGGTACATCTGGCGCTGAAATCGGTGGTGCTTTTGGAGGTGAAAAGGAGACAGGAGGAGGTAGAGAGTCAGGTTCTGATTCATGGAAGCAATACATGAGAAGACAAACAAATACTATTAATTGGAGCAAGGATCTTCCTTTAGCCCAAGGAATAGAATTTAATTTAGACAATTAATTTTAAATGCAATAATATTAGGAGTTAGATATTATGTCATTAGATAATATTAGAGATCAGATTGGTAAATATATTTTAACTGATGGAATGTCACAAATAGTAGACCTAGGCAAGAGCCATGGTGCCTGGCTAGTTGACGCAAGAGATGGAAAGGAATATTTAGACTTATTTTCAATGACCGCATCTATGCCAGTAGGCTACAATCATCCTTATGTTCTGAAAAATCAGGATCGTTTTATTTCATCAGCCCTAAACAAACCTGCAAATTCTGATATATACTCTAATGAAATGGCTGATTTTGTAACTACCATGGGTAGGGTTGCGCAACCTGACTATTTACCCTATGCATTTTATGTAGAGGGTGGTGCCTTAGCAGTTGAAAATGCCTTAAAGGCCGCCTTTGATTGGAAAGTTAGAAAAAACTTGGCTGATGGAAAGGGAGAAAAAGGTTCAAAGATTATTCATTTTAAAGAATGTTTCCATGGGCGCTCTGGATATACTATGAGCCTTACGGATTCATCTGATCCTAGGAAAACTATGTATTATCCTCAATTTGATTGGCCAAGAATAGATAATCCTAAAATTCATTTTCCTTTAAATGATGAATCATTAGAAAATGTTATAAAAGCTGAAAAAAAATCGATCGATCAAATAAAATCTTCATTAAAAGAATTTGAAGATGAAATTGCTGGCTTAATAATAGAACCTATACAGGGCGAAGGTGGTGATAATCATTTTAGATGTGAATTTTTTAAAGAATTAAAATCATTATCTAAAGAGCATGAATTCTTACTTATTTATGATGAAGTTCAAACAGGTGTAGGTATCACAGGGGAAATGTGGGCTCATCAATTATTTACATCAAAGTACTCAAATTGTGAATGCGAAATTAATGACACCAGTCCAGATATAATTAGTTTTGGTAAAAAAACACAGGTTTGTGGAATTTTCGCAAGTAATCGTCTAGATGAAGCAGGCAGTCACGTATTTAAAGAATCAAATAGACTAAATTCTACATGGGGAGGTAATCTCGTTGATATGGTTAGATGTACGGTTTATTTAGAAATTATTGAATCTGAAGATTTAGTATCAAAAGCTAGAGAGAATGGAAAGCATTTATATAGTGGCTTATCGATGCTCAGTCAAAACCATTCAGATTTAGTATCAAATATTAGAAATAAAGGATTATTTGCGGCGTTTGATCTTCCATCCACTGAAATAAGAAGCAAGGCTCTTGAATTAATTTCCAGAGAAGGTGCTTTGATGCTTGGCTGTGGAGATCAATCAATAAGATTCAGGCCACATCTAAATATATCTAAATCTGAAATCGAACATGGTATTTCCATGATTGATAAAGCCCTAAGTAAGATATAATATATGCCATCAAAGGGTGTTCTTTATATTGTATCTACTCCAATAGGAAATCTAGAAGATATTACCTTTCGAGCCATAAGAATTCTTAAAGAATCACCACTTATTGCAGCAGAAGATACTCGCAGAACAAAGAAGCTATTAAGCCATTACAAACTAGAGACAAAAACAATAAGTTATTTTGAGCATAATAGTTTTGCGCGAATACCCAAACTAATTAACCATTTAAATTCTGGAGAAGATTTAGCTTTAGTTTCAGATGCTGGAACGCCTGGAATAAGTGATCCAGCGTATCGATTAATTAGGGCTGCAATTGATTCCAATTTCTTGGTTCAGTCCATACCGGGCCCATCTGCTTTTTTAACTGCATTAGTATGTTCTGGTTTACCAACTGATAGATTTATATTTGAAGGCTTTCTTCCTCATAAAAAAGGAAGAAAAGGAAAATTAGAAAAAATAAAAGATATTGATGCGACAGTAATTTACTATGAAAGTCCTAATCGGATAAAAAAGACATTAAATGATATATTAAAATATGTCGGTGATCGCCCAGCTGTAATTTGTCGTGAATTAAGTAAAAAATTCGAAGAAATATTTAGAGGAAAAGTTTCTGAATTGTTAAATAATTTTAATAATGGTAAGGCAAAGGGAGAATTTGTAATTATGATAGCCAAGGATGACAAAAATGTCTATTTCTAAAGGCTTATTTATTACCTTTGAAGGTATTGATGGTTGTGGAAAAAGTACGCAGGCAAAGATGTTGGTCGATTATTTAAATCAATTGGGGGATAAAGCCATTATGGTTAGGGAACCTGGGGGAACAAAAATATCTGAGGAAATTAGAGATATTTTACTGAACCGACACCTAGATGATATTTGCGATAGGACCGAAGCATTGTTAATGACTGGAAGTAGATCTCAATTAACCTATGAAATAATATTACCTAAATTAGAAAAAGGTATAAATGTGGTTGCTGACAGATATTACGATTCAACATTAGCGTACCAAGGCGGGGGTAGAAAGCTAGATTTAGAATGGCTAATTAAGCTTAATTATTTTGCTACCTATAATCTAGACCCAAATATAACATTTTTTATTGATATTGATCCAAATGAGGCGCAAAAACGTAAAGATCAAGAAGAAGATAGAATTGAAAGGGCAGGAATAGATCTACAAAATCGAGTAAGAAGTGCTTATGTAAGTTTAGCAAAACGATTTAATCACAGATATGTAAGCATCAATGGTGACGATTCTATTGAAAGCATACACAACGCAATAATTGATAAAATGAAAAAGAAAAATCTTATTAAATGAAAAAACATAGAAAAAAAATAATTTTACCTTTGATTATAATTACAGTTATAGTCTCAATAGGTATAACCCAATCAAGTTACTATAGAAAGATAAGTCAATCCCAAAGATTGATAAATCAAGTTTACAATCGTATCGTTTCTACATACCTCCATCAGCTGGATCCAGAAGAGTTCTCCAAAGCTACTATAAATAGTTTAACTGAAAATCTAGACCCCTTCACTTCATTTATTGTTGAAGATGATCAATATAATATAAATATTTTGACCAGAGGAAAATATGGAGGTGTTGGTATTCAGCTAGGCTATAGGAACAATACAATGTCAGTGATTGCTCCAATGGACGGAGGGCCAGCAAAAAAGGCTGGAATTATTAGTGGCGATATAATTATTAAAATTGATGATGAAGATGTAAAAAAATATTCATTTAATGACGCTGCAGCTAAAATAAGAGGCCAAAAAGGTACTACGGTTAAGTTAACTGTGAAGAGATTTGGAGATGATGAGCCTATAGATTTTAGCTTAATAAGGTCAGAGATTACAGTAAAAGACGTGACTTACTCTGGAATGATTTCTAATACAACTGGATATATACGTCTTAATCGTTTTTCTACACTTACTCCAAGTGAGATGCGATCTTCAATAAAATCATTATTGAATAGTAAAGCCAGTGAAATAGTTTTAGACTTAAGGGATAATAGTGGCGGACTGCTAAGTGCCGCAATCGATGTACTTGATTTAATTATTCCTAAAGACGTTTCCCTAGTTTCAACTAAAGGTAGATCAAAAGAGTCAAATAGAACTTTTTACTCAAGAAACAATCCTTTAATTCCTGAAGATATAAAAATAGCAATTTTAATAAATCAAGGAAGTGCTTCTTCAAGTGAAATTGTTGCTGGTGCAATACAAGATTTAGATAGAGGGATTATAATTGGCAATAAATCTTATGGTAAAGGACTTGTCCAAACTGTTTTTTCAATCGACAGTAAACGTAGCGTTAAAGTAACTACTGCTCGATATTATATACCTAGTGGTAGATTTATTCAAAATCCAGATTATATTGATAATAAATATATACTTAATAAAACAAAAGAAGATTCTACATTTACAACTCTTAATGGAAGAACGGTTTATGCGAATGGTGGGATTACTCCAGATTCAACTATTACATTAGATCCTATGAAATCTTTAACGAGCCAATTCTGGAGAAATGGATATTTTTATTCTTTTGCTCAGGAGAATAAATATCGTTATAATTCATTTGAGGATGTTGTTAAAGACAAGAATTTATTAATAGAATTTGAAAAATATCTTGATAAGAAGGATAATATTCTATTGCCTGGACAAAAAGAATTAATAACTGTAAGCGAAAAGATAAATGAATTGGATTCAACAAATATAAACGCAAATAAAGCATTAAAAGATCTTAATTCTTTTTACATGGATCAGCAGTCTAAACAGATGATAGTAGAGAAAAATGAATTAAAAGAAATACTTTTGTTAGAATTTGCAGGTCTATTTAATGGACCAGAAGGTCGCCTAAAACAGGCTCTTAAAGATGATAAGGTTATAAAAACTGCATTGGATATGTTGTCAGATAAAAATATCTATCAGGCTTCATTATCTCCTAAAGAAATTATAGAAAATTGATGAAAAATTTATTTTCCGAGATACGTAATATCGAGACTAAATTCGCAAGCTTTTTTTACAGTCGGGCGATTAGCTCAGTTGGTTAGAGCGCTACGTTGACATCGTAGAGGTCAGCGGTTCAACTCCGTTATCGCCCACATTAAAGAATTATTTAAATACTAAAATTAAATGAGTGAAATAAAAATTACATTACCAGACAAATCTGTAAGATCCTATGATGAAGGTGTTACACCTTTAGATGTAGCTCAATCCATTGGGCCTAGGTTAGCAAAGGATACAATTGTCGCATCAATAGATGGTGATTTAGTTGATATAAGTAGAAAAATAAATCACGACTGTGAATTAACACTTTATACTGGTGATAGTCACGAAGGCCATCAGGTGCTACTTCATAGCGCTGCACATCTTATGGCTCAAGCAGTTAAATTTTTCTGGCCTAACGCCAAGCTAACAATTGGTCCAGCAATAGATAATCGTTTTTATTATGACTTTGACCTTGATTATACATTTTCTGAAGAAGACTTAATAAAAATTGAGAAAAAAATGCGAGAATTAGCTGAAAATGATTATCCATGCTTAAGGAAAGAATTAACTAGAGATGAAGCTGCAGATTTCTTTAGAGATTTGGACGAATCATACAAATTAGAGATTTTAGATGATATACCAAGCGATGAAATGCTAACCTCATACTCTCAAGGTGATTTTGTTGACCTTTGTCGTGGACCTCACGTGCCATCAACAGGTAGTATAAAATATTTCAATCTTCTCAGTACATCTGGCGCTTATTGGCGTGGCGATGAAAAAAATAAAATGCTTCAACGAATTTATGGAACAGTTTTTTCTACGAAAGAAAAATTAAATAGCTATTTAGAATTGCTTGAAGAAGCCAAAAAAAGAGACCATCGTAAGCTTGGTAAGGAACTAGAAATATATGCATTTGATGATGAAGTTGGGCCAGGATTACCTCTTTGGCTACCAAATGGCGGTATAATTATAGAACAATTAGAAAAACTAGCTAAAGAAACTGAGAAAGACCATGGCTATCATCAAGTCCGTTCTCCACATTTAACTAAGGGAGAACTATATAAAAAATCGGGACACTTAGATTTATATAAAGATTCGATGTTTCCAGCAATGGATGTCGATGGGAATGATTATTATGTAAAACCAATGAATTGTCCACATCATCATAAAATATATGATGCATCCCCAAAAAGCTATAGAGATTTACCTTATCGAATAGCAGAGTATGGGACATGCTATCGTTATGAAAAATCAGGTCAGTTATTTGGATTAATGCGTGTAAGAAGCATGCAAATGAATGATGCACATATCTATTGCTCACAATCTGATTTTAATAACGAATTTTTAGATGTTTGTAACATGTATCTAGAGTATTTTGAAATTTTTGGTATAAAAAAATATGAAATGAGACTCAGCCTCCATGATCCAAAAGAATTAGGTAAAAAATATATAAATGAACCCGAACTTTGGGTTGAAACTGAAAAGTCAGTTAAAGATGCTCTAACTAAAGGAGGGATTAATTTTGTAGAAATACCAGGAGAAGCAGCCTTCTACGGTCCAAAGATTGATGTTCAAGTTTGGAGTGCGATCGGCAAAGAATTCACATTAGCAACTAATCAAGTAGACTTTGCCATCCCTAAGAGATTTAATTTGACTTATACTGATCAAGAAGGTAAAAATCAAACTCCGATATGTATTCATCGTGCACCTTTGAGTACTCATGAAAGATTTATTGGATTTCTAATTGAGCACTATGGAGGTGATTTTCCTTTGTGGCTTTCTCCTAATCAAGTAACTATTTTACCAGTTTCTGAAAAAACACATGATTATGCACAAACAATTAAAAGTAAATTAAAAAATGCTGGAATACGTGTAAATTTGGATAATCGCCCAGATAAAATTGGTGCGAAAATAAGATTATCTGAACTTAATAAAGTTCCTATAATGTTAATTGTTGGTGAAAAAGAAGAAGATAATAGCACAGTAACTGTGCGAAGAAGATTTGTAAAAGACCAAGAAACTACAGATTT
>CACHMU010000033.1 GCA_902581045.1 uncultured Fidelibacterota bacterium
AAACGATGCATCCAAAGTCATTAATGTAGAAACTTTATATTCAGGAAATTTATTTTTTGCCAAATAATACATCTTCTCTAATTCTTGCATTAAGTTTTTATATGTATGTAATCGTCCTGCAGTATCAACAATGACAGTTTCAATTTGATTAGACTTTGCAGCATTTAATCCATCAAACAACACAGACGATGGTTGCTGAGACTTATCATTGTAAACAATTTTAACATCTAAACGTTTAGACCATAGCTTTAATTGGTCAATAGCGGCAGCACGATATGTATCAGCTGCTATCATTAATACTTCATTATTTTGACCCTTATAAAATTTAGCTAGTTTCGCCACAGTGGTTGTTTTACCAGTCCCATTTACACCGATGACAATTATAATTGATGGCTCATTAAATACAGTTAAATCTTTATCGATTTTAGGTAAAATACGAATAAGGTGCTCTTGAACATTTATAATAAAATCTTCATCTTTATTGTTCTTTAAAAGATTTAATATTGATTCTACAGTTTCATAGCCCATGTCTGCCGATAACAATAATTGCTCTAATTCATCTATAGAATCAGATGCCACTTTATTTTTGGTTAAAATATTAAATGCTTTAGTAACTTTATCTCTAGTTTGAGTAAGAGCTTTAAAAATATTTTTCATTTAGATTATTATTTTAATTCTCTATAAAAGTTGAAAAATGTTTTTATATAGTACAACCAACTAATTAAGAGGAGAACAGTTGCAATATAAATTGTTACATCTTGCATCCACGGGAATGCTTCCCATGGCCAAATATGGACAAATACAGCTAATGTAGTAATACCAGCTCCCCATTTACCCCACCAATTTGAGCTTAGAATGAAATGATCGTGGTTTAAAAAATATATTGCAGGAATAGCTATAAAAACATACCGGATTAAATAAAATAAGAAAAACCATCCTGGAAATCTTCCTATTAAAGTTAAATAAGCAACTACTGAAAATATACATACAAAATCAGCAATTGGATCGATCCATTTACCAAAATGAGTTACTTCGCGTGCTTTCCTAGCAACCCAACCATCTAATGCATCAGATAATGTTGCTAATAATATCAATAAAAATGTATATGTTCCTAAAGATGGGTCTCTTAAGGTATAAATTATAGGAACGGCTAAAAGAGCTCTTCCTAGACTAATTATATTAGCTAAAGTCAGTATTTTAGTTGGATCTTTAATTGCTAACTTATTAGACATTTACTATAACCTTTTTATTTTCATATAAAGTATTCTTGTCCAAATCATAAACAGTATCACAATGTGAATCAATAAATTCAATATCATGCGAAATTAAAATTAAATGTTTTTGATGCATTATTTCTTTTAAATACTTACTTAATTGTTTTTTTTGTCTAGATCCCATTCCAAAACTTGGCTCATCCAAAATTAATAAGTCATAATTACAGTGAGATAAAATAATAATTAAGGCCATTCTAAGAGTAGACCAAGGAATATTTATTGATAATTGATCTTTTAATATATCCCAATTAATCTGAGAAGTTTTTAAACGATTAATACATTTTTTTACTAAATGTGTATTTAATTTTTCATGATATATTAATTGATCAAAAAAGTTTCCAAGGGTATCTGATCCCAAGATGCGCTCAGGGAATTGATTTAGCATGGCTATCGTTGGCAGTCTTTTATTAATTGACAAATCAATAGAACCCATTTCTATTTTTAATATTCCAGAGATAATTTGAGCCAGCGTAGTTTTTCCCTTCCCATTATTACCTATAAATCCTATTGACCTCGCATTAGATATGTCAAAAGACAATTCATCAAATAACGGGTTTTTAGTATCATTAAAATAGAATGAAATACTATCCATCTTTAAATGTAGATTTCCTATTGGATGACTATAATCATATAAATTATTCTCTTGATGAGAAGAATTAATCTCTTTGAGTTCAGATAATGAAAGAACCCAGGCTGAGTCACCATATGTTAAATCATTTTCATTTGATGTAAAACATATTACTGTAGAGTTCTTTGGAACTTCTTTTTTAATCCAATTAATCCAAAATTCCTTTGAATATTTATACAGATATGATAATGCATCATCAATTAATAGTAATCTAGGTTTAATACTTAATGCAGTAACGATATTTAGCATTTCCATCTCACCACCACTAAGAGATGATGGATGACGATTCCAATTATCGACAAAGGGTAAATTTAGTTTTAATTGATTTAATATTTTTTGGAGTTCAAGACTATTAGTTGTAGTGTTCTCAATTGCGAAACACAATTCAGATTCTAATGTATTTGTAAGAATTTGAGTCTCAGGGTTTTGAAAAATGATTTGTAATGATTTTGGAATTATCTGATTGAAAATTTTAAAATTTGAAAAATGACTTGTTTCTAAATTTGCTAAAGAACGAATAAAATGTGATTTTCCACTACCGCTTTCTCCATATATAACATGAAAACCTGGCTTAAGATTTACTTTTTTAGAATTTTTAAATTTATCAAATACTATTGAAAATGATATGGAATCAGTCATGTATTATATTTCTTACAACTCTTGTAGCTGAACCTAGATTGCTATGTATAACATCTGTTGATGAGTAACTTGCCTTTATAAATGCATTTTTATCATTAAGAAGTTTTTCGATACCATTTTTTAAATCATGGCCATCATTAATTACAAATCCTCCTTTTACATCTATGAGCTTATCGGCTTCGGGTGAATTGTCATATTTAGGTCCAAAAAATATTGGTAATCTTGCAATTGCAGGTTCCATAACATTATGAACTCCTGTTGAAAAACCTCCTCCAATATAAGCCATCTGAGCATACCAATATAATTGTGACAATCTCCCTACTGAATCAACAATAATTACTCTTGAATTAATTTCTTCGGGGTTTCTTGAGCCTAAGAATTCAGTGGAAAATGAAAATGATTCAAAAAAAGATTTAATTTTATTTATTTCTTCTTTATTAGGTTCATGAGAAGCCCAAATTATAGAAAAATCATTAATATTTTTCATCAAATCAATAATTGAATCTAAAATTTTTTCTTCATCTTCAAGATGAGAGCTTCCAACCAATAATTGTATTGGCCGTCGCAGTACTGATTTTGTTCTCTCTTTCGTAAAAGCATCTGATTTTTGCTTAACTTGATCATATCTCGGGTTTCCAAGTACTCTTAGAATAGGCTTGTTGGATGGAAATAATATTTTTTTAATCTGTCTAAAATCTCTTTCAGAAATAGTATAAATAGCAGAAAAATGATTATATACGTACTTGTAAAAACTCCTAATCAAAAAAGTTAGTTTGTAGGTATTTTCAGAAAATCTTGCCGCAAATATTGTAGTTTGAATATTAAGCGAATTTGCACTCCAAATTAGATTGGGCCAAATATCATATGCTGTTAAAATAAGTTTTTTTGGTTTGGCTAGTTTGAGACATTTTTTTACAACCCAATATAAATCTATAGGTAAATAAATTTTACAATCAATTATATCATCATCTACATTGTTGTAGCCTGATGGGGAGAAAAAACTCAAAATAAAAAAAGAATTAGACTCAATCTCTTTAAGCCCAGAGATAACAGGTTTAGTTTGTTCGTACTCTCCAAGCGAAGCAACATGGAACCAATAAATATCTTTATTGGGGCCAACGGCATTTATGAACTTTTTAATAATCTTGTATGATTGAAACCTTCCTAATAATCCCAGTCTAATTTTTTTGTTAAATATAGAAAGAATTAAACCTATAATAATTACTACAGGTAATAAAATAAAATTATAAAATATTTTCCAAACCATTACAAATTCAATTTGTTAATCGCATACATTATTTCATCAGATTTTATTTCTGTCATGCAATATTGCTCTTTACGATAACATGGTATACTTCCATTTTGGGAGCATGGTCTGCACCATAGTGACTTATGTTCAATAACAGAAGATTTTTTTAAAAATATTCCGGCACCTGTTTCTCTTGATGTTGGACCTAGTATTGTTATTGCTGGAATTCCTAATGATTCACCAGCATGTAAAAAACCTGTATCGTTGCCTAATATAAAATTAGCTTGGCTTACTATAGCTAATGATTCTCTTAAGCTTGTTTGACCACGTATATTAATTACCTTTGTCTGTGTTTTAAAACTTATCTCATCACAAATACTGTCATTCTCACCTCCAATAAGCACAGCTGATAAATTATATTTTCTATTAATGCGATCTATGACTTTTGAGTACTGATTTGCGAACCATCTTTTTTGGCTCCATGCAGCACCAGGTGTTATAACATAATAATTACCCTTTAAATCAAAACTTTTAAGATATTCTAAAGCTTTTTGTTTTTCTAAATCAGTTAGGCTTAAATAAGTCCTAGAGATTTGGTATCTAGAAGGAAGAAAATTGTGCAATGGCTCATGAAGCCATTTCCTAACTGAAAAGTCTTTAGAAAAAAAGTTTAAGTGAAACATAAAAAGATTGAATCTTTTCCATCTAGGTTTTGATATTTTTATTGTTTCAGTTTTTTTTACATAGCTCATAATTATTCTAGATCTTGTAGTATTATGTAAATCAAGTACTAGATCATAACCAATTTTGTCAATCTTTAATCCTATATTTTTTAACTTAAAAAATCCATCATTAATATCAACATCATAAATTTTATTTATATTTTTATGATTAGTTAATAGCGATGCAAATTTTGATAATGTCATAAAATCAATTCTTGTACCAGGGAAATATGATTTTAATGTTCCAATTACAGATGTGGTTTGGATTATATCGCCGATTGAACTAAACCTTAATATCAAGATCGAACGAATTTTATTTTTCACTAATTAACCAGTTCTATGGGTGTTAAATGCTATAAGATCAACCATTGATTGCTTGTATGGAGAATTTGGGTATGGAGAAATTGCATCTAATGCTTGTTCGTTATACTCTACAATCTTTTCTTTAGCATAGCTGAAACCACCAACTCTATCTATAATTTCTTTAAGATGATTTAAGTCAACACGAGTCTTGTTCTTAGTTGAAAGAATTTTTTTTAATCTATTAGATTCTATTTTAGATGTTTTTGTGAATGCGTGAATCAATGGAAGTGTCATCATATTTTTTTTAACATCTGCGCCCATATCTTTTCCAGTTTTCTTTTCATTCCCCAAAATATCAAATAAATCATCCTTAACTTGAAATGCCATGCCAAGCTTAGTCCCATAATTTATCATTGCTTCTCGATCTTTAGTGTCACCTGTCGAAGTAATCGCACCTAATTCACAACTTGTTGAAATTAATGAAGCTGTTTTCTTATATATCATATCAAAATATATCTCTTCATTCATTGATTTTGTTAATGTTTTCTCAATTTGAAGTATCTCACCAGAAGCAAGTTTCTCAGCAGTTGAAGCAATTAGTTCCAATGCGGAGAAATCTTTAAGTCCAATCATATTAATCAATGTTTTACTAAAAATAAAATCACCCATAAGCACTGCAACTTTATTTTTCCACATTCTATTTACAGAAGGAAATCCTCTACGTTTTTTTGCATCATCAACAACATCATCATGAATTAATGTAGCAACATGCAATAATTCAATCATTGCTGCAGCTTTATAGCTATTTACAGTTGGTTGCCCACATAATCTAGAAGCCAAAATTGTAAGGATTGGTCTAATATGTTTGCCTTTATGTCGAATAATATATTTACCCACCATATTGATCATTCTAACTTCTGAATGAAGAGCATTTCGAAATTCTTCTTCGAAGAGTTTAATATCATCAAAAATTGGCTTTGTAATATATTTTAATTTTTTTGAATCTGAATTCATTAGATGAAATTACTTATTCTTGTTTCTTTTAACTAACCAACTCACACCTATACTAAATTCGTATAAAAGCATCAAGGGTATAGACATTAATACTAAACTAATTGGGTCTGGCGGAGTAATAAATGCGCTTAAAATTAATATAACAACAACAGCATGTCTCCTATAGTGAGCCATAAATGCGGGGGTTAATAGTCCAATTAATGACAGTATAAAAACTAAAACCGGTAATTCAAATATCAATCCACTACCAACCATTAACCAAGTTATAAAATTAAAATAGTAGTTTATTGAAAAATTATTCTCAATCATTTCCATGCCTATGGATGTAAAAAACTCTAATGAGAATGGAATAATAATAGTATATGCAAAAGCCAACCCTATTAAAAAAGATAAATATGTAAAGAAAATAAGTGGAGCCACATATTTTCTTTCATTTAAATACAATCCTGGAGCAATAAATTTCCATAATTGATAAGTTAAGACTGGAATCGAAGTTACGAATCCACCGATAAGTGCAATTCCCCATTTTATCATAAACATGCCTTGGACTTTAAGTACTTGAAGCTCCATTGGTGTTGATAAATTTCGAGAAGGTTTAATCAAAAATTCAATTATAGTATCAATAAAATAAAATGTTATTATTGCACCGACCAAAATTGAGATTAAAGACTTCAGGAGTCTCCGCCTTAATTCTTCTAAATGATCTAAGAAAGGCATTGATTTTTGATCGGTATTCATTTTACAAACTCGATATATCCTTTGCCAATTTGTATGGTGAAACTTTTAATGATTTTATATTATTTACTTTAGTATTTAAGAGCTCTATCTTTTCTTTAGTCCAAAATTCTTTAATCAAATTATTTTTAATTATATCTAAAACTCTTTTCCGATGTCGATCTAATCTCTTTTTATTAAAGAACCCACTTCCCTTAAGAATATCAATATGATTTTTTATTCCCATATAAAGTTCCTCAATACCTTTATTAATATTTGCACAAGTACTAAAAACTGGAGGAGTTAAAGTTTTATTATCGCTAAATGAATGTAGCATTGTTTTCAATGATTGATAGATTCTATCTGCGCCATCTCTATCAGATTTATTTATAACAAAAATATCAGCAACTTCAATTATACCGGCTTTCATTAATTGAATCTCATCACCTGCCTCAGGCACAAGAGTGACTATAGTAAGGTCTACTGCATTACTAACATCATACTCACCTTGCCCAACACCAACAGTTTCGTAAATGATTACATTTTTCTTACTTGCCGCAATTACATCACCTATATATTGAGCTTTAGTTGCTAAGCCACCTCTGCTATCCTGCGAGCCCAAACTTCTAATATAAACATCATCATTCCAAATATAATTATTCATCCTAACACGATCTCCTAGAAGTGCTCCACCTGTAAAAGGACTTGTTGGGTCAACAGCGACTACTCCAACACTTTGTCCATCATTAAGGATTTGCTTAATGAGTTGATCTGTAAGTGTACTTTTACCGCACCCTGGGGGCCCTGTTATTCCAATCCTTAAAGCATCTTTACCATATTTATAAATTTCTTCTAATACAGAATTTGATATTTTTTTATCATTTTCAATATGAGTAATAAGCCTTGAAACTGTAAGGTGATCATTTGATCGTATTAGA
>CACHMU010000034.1 GCA_902581045.1 uncultured Fidelibacterota bacterium
TTCCAGTAATTTTTGTTATGCATGGACAGAATCGAGATGCATCAAATTATTGTGGTGACTGGAGTACATCTGCAGATAAATATAAAATTTTAATTATTTGCCCCGAGATAAATGATTCTTATTACCCAAATTCTGAATATTATCAACAAGGAGGCATGTATATAGATAATAAATTTGTTCAACCAGAAAAATGGACATTTAATCTTATAGAAAGTATCTTTTCTACTATTCAGGATTCTAATGTTACAAAAGCAAAAACCTATGGAATTTACGGTCATTCTGGCGGCGGTCAATTTGTACATCGATATGCACTTTTTTCTAATCCAAAAAATGCTTCCATCATTATTCCATCAAATTCTGGTTGGTATACATTAGCTAATTACAAAGAAATTTTTCCTTATGGACTAGATAATTCTCCTTTAAAAGAAAATATGCTTAAAGAAAAATTTTCACTGCCGCTGGTTATTTTATTAGGCGAGAATGATACGAATCCAAATAGTTCTTCATTAAGAAAAACAGAAGAGGCTATGCGCCAGGGTGAACATCGCTACGCTAGGGGAAAATATTTTTATACTACTGCAAAATCCAAGGCCGAAGAGCTTAATCTTCAATTTAATTGGAAAATCTTTACTGTGCAAAATGTTGGACACTCAAATGAAGGAATGGCTCCAGCTGCGGCAGAACAGTTTTATAAAAACTTATCTAATAATTAATTTTTTATTCTTCGTCCAATATGACGAAAATAATATTCATCAACAACAGTTGTGAGAGCACTAGCAAATTTAGACCATGTTTGCTGATCTTCTCTAATACCAGGCTTGGGTGCTTCAATTTGTATAGCGCTGATCATCCCTCCATCTCTTGAACCATGACGAAGAGTGTTGTATCCACCAGAAAAATAGCGTGATCCTTCAGGACCAGGATATTTTTTGCTAGGAACAGAGTAGAACCTTAAGCTATCCATTAGACTACCAAAACTATTTTTTCCTCTTAATACCTCTATAAATGAAAAAGATGAGCTATCTACTAGAGCTCTGATGCTAGTTTTATTTGAATTCTCAGTAGTATTCAATTCTTCATCACTTCTATCTAAAACACTTCCTGGCATTAAATAGCCCAACCATGTTCTTAAATCATAATATCCATCAGGATTAGCACCATGACCATGAATATCTAAAAATAAACCACTGCCAAACTCTGATTCAATTTTCTTTTTTGCTGAACCTATATAATAATGATACTCTTGCCAAGCTCTATGAGCAAATCTATTTTCTTGAGCTGCTTCCAAGCTATCTCGATTCGCATCTAATTTTCTTCTTTTTAATCTACATAGTATAACATGAGGTCTAGCACCAAAACGAGCTTCCATTGTATCCATTATTACTTTTGACATTTCATATGTATTATCATCTGTTACCATTGTACCCCAGCTACGATCAGGAATTTCACTCGGTATTTCTCTACCACCATGAGGAACAGATAAAATTATTGGCAAATTTCCTGCAAAATATTCAATATACTTCTCACGGCCATAATAAACTGAATCTGCATAATATGGCGCATCATGACCTAACTTAGGAAAAACTTCTTCTTTAATAGTATCCTTGGGGACAATTTCAACTGATTCTTCAGTGTGTTTTGGCTCCTGACAGCTTATTATCAATAAAGAAAAAACTATACTTGAGAGAACTAACTTAAAAGAAATAATCATATTTGATTATGAAAATAAGCTTACTGTTAAAAATACAATAAATATTGAAAAAATATTTAAGATCATACCCGTTTTCATCATATCTTTTTGACCAATATAGCCCGTGCCATAAACTAATGCATTTGGTGGTGTTGCAACTGGAAGCATAAAAGCACAATTTGCAGCAAGCCCAACCCCAAAGACTAAAGCATATGTAACAGCAGGATCAAACTCTCCTGCAAGAGCAATCATTACTGGAATCAAGATTGAGGCTGATCCAGTATTAGATGATAACTCTGTCAAAAATACCATTAAAGTAATACAAGAAATGATAATGACCCAATTAGGTGCACCAGCGATCGATCCCAACAAGGCGGTTGCCAACCATTTTGACGTTCCAGTGTTAGCGAGCACTACTGACAGGCAAATGCCTCCTCCAAATAAAAGTAATATTCCCCAACCTATCTTTTTCTCTAGTTCTTTCCATGTGATCAAACCAAAGAATGGTGCTAAACCTGTTATAAGTATTGCAATCATCTGGTCAAATTTTTCTAAACCCAGGTATGGTCCTATTTGACTTGAAAATATCCAACATATCACAGTAAAAGTAAATAGAGCTATACTTCCTTTAGCTTGAGGTGTCCAATCATGGTGCTCGTTTTCTAGCTGATTTAGGATTGCATCCTTCTCTGGGTTTATCATAATCCAAAGAGCGAAAATAACTAATGGGAACATTAGAATAGTTGTAGGAAGACCAACTTTAAACCAAGTAAAAAAGTCAAGATCTAACGCTGCAACAGCAATTAGATTTGGAGGAGAACCAACCATTGTTCCATTTCCACCAATGTTAGCAGCATAGGCAGTACCTAGAATTAGTAGAGTTCTCATTCTAGGGTATTGTTTATCGATCAGAGCGATTGCAATTGGTATCATCATAGCAGTTGTAGATGTATTGCTCATCCACATTGACAGGAAACTTGTAACAGCAAAAAATCCAATAATGGATAACCATAATCTACCTTTGGATAAACGCGTAACTTTATTTGCAAGCCATAGATCAATTCCATGCTTGTTAAGCAAAGCCGCTAAAGTGAACCCTCCCATAAAAAGAAATATAATTGTATTTGAAAATGGTGCCATCGCTGCTTTAGGGCCTAAGATCCCCAAAAAATAAGCTAAAACAGGAACAAAAAGAGCTGTAACGGGCAAAGGAACAATCTCAGTCATCCATAGCCCAGCACAAAGTAATAAGATAAAAAACCCTTTTTGAGTGAGTTCTACATCTAGTAATAACTGACTAAAAAGATAACTAAATATCCCCCAGCCAATAATAATTCCAATTTTTTTTAAAACAGGTAGATCACTCATTATCGCTGGATTGAATTTCTTCCCACAGACCTATTAACTGACCATATCTCTGCTGATGTGTATCTGTTGGAGGATAGAAAGATCCTTGTCGAACTCCACCCCCCTGCAATTCACTTGCTAATCTCATTGCACCAGAACGAATTGTATTCACTTTTTTCTGCAAAGCTTTCATATTTTTTAATTCTTCATCATCTTCATCTATCGTTTTTTCATATTCCTTAACCGTTTCCTTTAATTCATTATTTTTAACAAAAACTTTTTCATGAAATGCATGTAGATCAATTAGAAATAGTTCACGTTTCCTGTAGTCACCTGCTTTCAAATCTAATTTTGGGTCTCCATTAACTTTAACTTTTTGGGAAAACGAATCATTACCTGCTGAAATAGTAACTAAATATGTCCCAGGTGAAACATCTGGTCCTTCAGGATCTAGCCCATGAGGAGGTATCGGTAATAATTGAGATTTATCTGGCTTCGTTAGACCTTCAGTATCTCTTTCATTGTTTTGAAAAGATGGTGGAGGATATTTTAAATCCCAAACTATCTGATCCAACTTACCTTTGTTAACTGCGACCTTATATTCCCTTACAGTCTTCTTTTTTCGACTTATTGTGATTTTTGCTGAATCTGCATCACTATTAACAACAAAGTTAATTAGAGCTCCATACGGTGGATTAGGGCCAACCCATTCTTCCTGACCTCGATAGGAAGTATCTTTCCAGTAGTAAAATAATGTGGCTGGTCGAATAGAAAACAGAAATAGATTATTATTTTCAGATTGGTTCCACTCAACAAACGGAGTTGTATCGTCTAACACCCAAAAACTTCTTCCATGAGTTCCCAAAATAAGATCTTTTTCTCTTGGGTGAATTACCATATCATCATATAATGTCGTTGGTAAATTAGACTTTAATCTAGTCCAACCAGAGCCACCATTAACTGATACAAAAACACTATTTTCTGTACCAATAAACAAAACATCCGGGTTATCTGGATGCTCTACAATGACATTAATAGAACCACTTGGTAAGTCATTATGTAAAGCTATCCATGATTGGCCGTAATCTTCAGTTTTAAAAACATATGGTCTCCAATCTCCTTCACGATGACGATCAAAGGTGACATAAGATATTGAACGTCCTTTTTTAGATGCCAGCACTCTACTTACATATGAATTTGATGGTAACCCTTGAATATTTTGGCCGACTTCATCCCAAGTTTTACCTGCATCCTTAGACACTTGTACATTTCCATCATCAGTGCCTACCCAAATTACTCTATCCCATAATGGCGATTCTGAAATAGATATTATTTCTCCATATGATGAAGTCCCATCATTTCTTGAAAGTTTAGTATCAATACCTAAAACTCCCATTATTTCAAGTGAATCTCTATTTGTTTGAGTTGATAGATCTGGTGATGCAGTCCATGATACACCAGCATCTTCACTAATAAATAATCGATTACCGCCTAAAAAAATCTTTTTAGAATTATGTTTTGAGACTGCAAGAGGGGTTACCCAATCAAAACGATATTTTTCATCTGAGTTTTGAGGTACGGGCTTTAGACCTTGCATATTTCCTGTCTTTCGATCCACTCGAATTATACCACCATTTTGAGATGCATTATATAAAACATTAGATTTAGGATCAGGTTGTTGATACATACCGTCTCCAAAACCTACTTGCACCCAATCATCAGCTAAAATTCCTAACCAATGTCGAGTAGAGCTTGGGCCCATCCATGAATGATTATCTTGCATGCCACCATAAATATTGTAAGGTATATCCATATCAACACCCATACCATAAAACTGACCTATTGGTATATTATTTAAACGGTTATACGTCTTACCATAATCCCAACTTTCATGAAGTCCAGCATCACCAGCTAAAAAGAAATGATTTGAATTTTTCGGATTGATCCATAGAGAATGATGATCGCTATGAACTCCTACATCATACGTCGGACGCGTAGGCATTTGATAAAAAGTTTTTCCACGGTTCTCAGTTCTATAAAATTCAGTTGCTAGCATATAAACAATATCATCGTTTGAAGGATCAACATGAATATGACTATAATACATTGGACGTGGGTTCAAGGTATTCATTCTTTTCCAATTATTCCCTCCATCTGCGCTCCTATAAAAACCGCTTGAATCTGCATGCTCAATGGTGGCATATATAACATTTGACCTCGTGCGAGATGCTGCTAGTCCAATTCTTCCTTTATCCCCTGGAGGCAACCCTTTTGAAAGCTTTGTCCATTTACCACCTCCATTAGTGGTTTTATAGATTGCGCTACCTGGCCCACCGCCATTAAAGCCCCAAACTTTTCTCATTCTTTGATAGGCCGCAGCATATAAAATATCAGGATCATTTTTATCTATTTCAAGCGTTACAACACCAGTACGATCATTTATATAAAGTACTTTTTTCCATGATCTACCACCATTTGTTGTTTTATATACTCCTCTATCTTTTGATTCCTTCCAAAGATTTCCCAATGCAGCGACATAAACGATATTTGAATTTTTTGGATGTACAATTACCTTCCCAATATGATATGTTTTTTCTAGACCAACTGAAGACCAAGATTCGCCTTGGTCTATAGATTTATAAACGCCATTACCCCAAGTTGTACTTTGTCTATTTTGTTGCTCTCCTGTCCCAACATATAATATTTTAGGATTAGACTCAGATATTGCGATATCACCAAAATTAGAGACAACTTGATCATCAAAGACCGGCTTCCACATCGTTCCCTTGCTAGTGGATTTCCAAATGCCACCTGAAGCTGATGCAATAAAAACAATTTCAGGGGAATTAGGAACGACTTCTACATCATGTATTCTTCCACCTGCAACGGCAGGTCCAATATTTCGAAATTTTAATAATTCAATCTGCTCGGAAGTGATTGTTTGAGCATTGATGATGACAAGACTAAAAAATAATAATGTTTTTTTCATAATGATTTTATTTGATTTTGGTTAACTAAAACTAATTTAGAAAGATTAGTACAATCCATTAAATAATAATTTGAATGTTCCTCTAGGTTGGGCACGATGTTGTGTTCGAAAACCAATTAATACAACTTCTCCTTTTCCCAAAGAAACACTGGCCATTGCAATTTTTCCACCAATATATTTTTTTTCTCCAATAGCCCATCCGCTTAACAATATATTTTCTTTGGCGTAGCGCGCTAAAACTTTTACCGGCTGAGATGGTGGCTGTTTTCGTTGTTCAACTCCGCCCTCACCTATCTTGCTAAGTTCAACTATACTAAATGCGCGACTACGCACAAAATATGCTACGGAGTTCTTTTGCATACCCATAGTTAATGGATCATCATCGACTTTAAGGCTAACCAATGATCCAGGAATGAAAAAGCTAGTTGAAGGAACAGATGAAACAGCGTTTCTTAAAGGTAATCCAAATTGATTAATAACAAAATCAGATGAAGCATCTAAAGCAATAATTCTCCCTCCATTTTCAACATATTTCTTTAAAGCAAGCGTACCAGACAAACCAATTCCTCCAGTATATTCTTCAGGCATAGTATTAGGCATATGTCCATGTAGTATGCCGTTTCCACTTTGAGATGGAAGTATAATTGCACTATACTTACTTAAATCGCCTTTTTTTATATCATTATTATGCAACGTATCAAGAGGAAATTTGTACTGCTCTAGAATCCAACGTGTCCATCCTTCATCCATATTTGCTCTCCAAGATTTGTATATACCAACTTTAGGCATTGATAATTTTCTAGAAGATTTGCTAAGGTCATTTTTAGTAGCTTCAAAATTGATGCTATATTTATTACCCATTTGATTTAAAAAAGATTTTTTCAGTTTATTGCTGTTTTTTATAAAAAAAGAACCATTATTAGTTCTAAAAACATCTATTCCTTGCGATAACAACTGATTAACTGCAATAAATGATGCATTTGAGTTTCCACTTAATAGATACCCATTTTTTGAACTACCTGAAACTTTCCCTTTAGGCATATTGACAATCAGGTCATTAATTTGTTTTGTACTTACTTTAAAAGGAGTACTTATGCGATCAACATTAATACCCATTTGTAATGGGAGTGTCCATCCTGCTAGATCATAAGGCACTTTGGGCTTTCCACTAGAATCTGTGATTTGAGGATAGTTTTGTTTTTCCATCATATCTATGAGATGAGGACGAAAAGGTTGAGAACTATAAACTATGTATGTTCCCTTAGAATATTGTTTATTGTTTACCTTAAATGATTTTGTTGATTGGTTAACCTCAATTCCAGACATTCTTAAAACACTTAAAAATTTTCCGGTTTCATATAGGTCCCATTGATCATTTG
>CACHMU010000035.1 GCA_902581045.1 uncultured Fidelibacterota bacterium
TAAAGAAGATAGAATTTCTAAAATAAAAAATGAACATGGCTCAGGGATGTGTAATATTACAAGGTGTTGTACTGATGTCTGTCCCGAGCACATCCAAATAACAGATAATGGTATTATTCCTCTAAAAGAGCGAGTTGTAGATCGTTACTATGACCCTTTTATGCGTTTATTTAACAAACTCTTTTCTTCAAAGAAAAAATAGGTAAAAACTATATATATTTAGCTTTTAAGTCTGAAGTTTACAGGAATTGATATCCACACTCCTACCGCTCGTTCTCTTTGTTTCGCGGGACGAAATCTAACTTTCCTAATTGCCTCTGTAGCTGCTTCATCTAAGCCCGTGTTGGGTATACCTTTTAATATAACAGTATCTTTAACCCTACCCTTTTCATCTACAAAAACTTGTACAACAACGGTACCTTCTATTCCTGCTTCTTGGGCAATTTCTGGATATCTAGGGCGAATCGGTTTTAAGGGAATCGGGGGATCGTCGTAAGGAATAAACTTTACTCGCGGTCCTTCAGGTGGTGGTGGTGGTGCATCCCAAGCATCAAATTCATCCAAATTAAATTCATCTAAAGTTACGTCATCTGCTAAATCTTCACTCTCTGACTCAACGGGCACAGATGGCCTAGCTGGTGGTGGTGGTTGATCAAATTGCTCTGTCTGAGGTATATCAATTTGTTCAATAATTATCTGAACTTCTTCGTCAAGTTCCATTGTGTTGGTTGATCTTGGAAAAACTAAAAAAGAAAGAATTAAAATTACAATTCCAGATAAGCCTGTAATTCGGACAATAACAGGATATAAAAATTTTAGTGCACCAGAATTTTCAGTTCTCATTTTAATCTACTGCTGTTTTTGATGAATAATTTAGTTTCAAAGCATCTGCTTTTCTTAATTCAGTATGAATATCGCTAACTAATCCCATTTTTGCGCGCTCATCTGCTTTTAAAGAAACAACTAATTGTGGATCAGAAACACGCTTTTCATACATAACGTGTCTGATGCTTTCTGCTTGATAAAGCTTATCTTCAATAGAAATCAGACCTTCTTTTGACACCCATATATGAGATGTATGTCTTTTTGATTTTAATTTTTCTATTCTTTTAGCTTTAGGTAAGGAAATGGGGAGGCCAGAATATTCCCTCAATACAGTTGTTACCATAAAAAATATCAATAACATGAAAATAATATCTGGCATAGATGCGGTTGGAATCTCTGAGTCGAGCTTTGTTTTACGTTGTACTTTCATTAATTTGACTCTGCAATAGATATGCGCGTGGCATTTGCCTGTTTTAATTGGTCAATTACTCGAACATAATCTTTATAGCTTGATGCTTTATGAGCCTTTACTGAAATTACTAGTTTATCATTTTCTGCTAATTTCTGTCTTATTGTTTTTGATAAATTTTTTATCTCAACTCCCTCGCCACCAAGAAGAACATTTCCTGTAGAATTAATTAAACAGTTTAGAATGTTTTTTTTATTTATTTCTAGTTCTTCTCCCTCAGCTGGTAAAACCATACCAAGCCCCTTGTCCATATCAATGGTTGTTGTAACAAGAAAAAAAATCAGCAATAAAAATGCTATATCTGCCATAGAGGATGTGGGTATTTCACCACCCTTAAACCTACGTTTCTTACCTGCCATAATTAGCTATCCTGAAATTTACTTTACAACTTTTGAATCATGAAGCTGATCAATAAGCTTCATAGAGTTCTCTTCCATATCCAAAATCAGTTTATCAATTCTAGATACAAAAAAATTCTGAAAAAACTGAATAATCATAGCTGTAATTAAACCAAAAGCTGTGGTTAGAAGTGCTTGTGAAATACCACCAGCAACAACTGCTGGTGAAATATCATTTGCTGCTTTAATCGCGTCAAAAGCTGCTATCATACCAACAACTGTCCCAGTAAATCCAATCATAGGTGCTACAGTAATAACCGTATTTAACCATATCATATTCTTTTCAAGGAAAGCCATCTCAAGTGAGGCCGCATTTTGAATTGATTTTTCAACCTCATCTAGCCCCCTATGTGCCTTTGAAAGCCCTGCGTGAAAAATTTCTGCAACAGGTCCCTTTGTTTCATTACAAATCTCTAGAGCACCATCAAGGTTAGAGCCACTTAGTGCTTCAGAAACATCTGAAAAAAACTTATCTGAGTCTATAGAAGACATGATCAATGAATATGCGCGTTCAAATGCAAAACCAAGACCAAAAATTAAAGAGATTAGAATTGGCCACATAAAGCCACCGCCATCAATAAAATATTGAACCATTATTAAATACCTCCGATTATTATATCAATTATTAATACCAAAATTTAAGCTTTCCTCCCCGGAACGTCAATTTTTGAACCGATAATTTAATTGCTTTGGACCAAGAATGCATCAGCTTCGTTAAAATGATTTAAAGCACCCATAATTTGACTATCTGTGGTTATTCTTACACCCCAGAGCTCATCTCTCCCCCATTTATTACCAGCAATTTCTGATTTTATCATAATTTTTAGATATTTTTCATCTTTTTTGATTTCATCTAAGTCTATATCTTTTAATTCAGATGATAAATAATCCAAAAAATTATTATAATCATCATCGGATAATTCCCAAGTTGTTTGAAATTGTTTGTATTTCCCCAACACGTTATTACTATTAATATATGTATTGCTCCAATTAAATAATAGTCGCTTTGGATCGGTCATTATAGACCTTGTTGTTTTAGTTATATCGTTTTTCCAGGGAATATAAATATCTGGTGTAATGCCACCTCCCCCATATACAGTACGACCTTTCCTTGTTAAAAATGGCGGTCTTAATTTTTTCAGAGAATCGAGTTTTTCTTCTCGGTCCTTTTCATATATTTCCTTATAATAATCATTGTCATTATCAAAGGGGCGCTGGATAAGTCTACCGCTTGGGGTATAATATTGAGCTATTGTAACACGTATTGCCGATCCATCGCTTAAACCCGCCTGTCTTTGAACCAACCCCTTCCCAAAACTCGTTTCACCAACAACGAGCCCCCTGTCTAAATCCTGAACAGCACCAGCAACAATTTCACTTGCGCTAGCAGACCCTCTATTAATTACTACGATGATTGAAAACTCTTCATTCCCTTTTCTTGGAGAAGCAACAAAGACCTGCTCTGCTTGCTTATATTTTCCTTTCGTGTATACCAGCGTATCTTTTTCAGCTATAAAAATGTTTGCAACTTCTACTGCCTGATCTAAAATTCCACCACTATTGTTTCTAAGGTCTAAAACTAGTCTATCCATGCCTTGTCTAAGAAGACCGTTAATCGCTTTTCTGACTTCTGGGCCGGATTTTGTTGAAAACCTCGTAAGCCAAGCATAGCCAGTTCTATCATCTAACATAATACTTGCCCTAACGCTATATAGGGGGATATCATCCCTAATAATTGTGATATTAAATGGATCCGAACCTATGCGACCAATTTTTAAGTCAACTTTCGTTCCTTTTTTGCCTCTTAGTTTCTTGTATACATCATCCCTATCAATCCCTTGAGCGTCTTCATCATCAATTTCAATAATCCAATCACCCGCTAAAATGCCAGCTTTTTCAGATGGTCCACCAACCACCGGAGCAATTACAGTAATATATTCATTTAGAACGTCAAACTCTATACCTATGCCCTGAAACTCGCCCCTAAACATTTCATCAATGTTTTTCTGGTCTTTTGCTGATATAAAAACAGAATGAGGATCTAGTTGATTCATTATACCTTCAAATGCACCATCCATTAACGATTCCATGTCTACATTGTCATAATAAAGTTGGTTTACATAATAAAGAATCTGATTCATAACTTTAAACTTGGTTTCTATAGTGGCATATGGATTGTTTTGTTTTGAATAAAGAAACTGAGTTGCCGGTATAGTAACAAACACACCAATTATTATACCCGTTAACCAAGACCAAAAATTTGGATTAAATGGCTTTTTCATCATAAACCAAAATAAATAACAGTGCGAATTGTAATTCCACCCAAAGCTGCTTTTGGAGAATCGTTTACCGGAACATGGCCGTTTAATCTCCACTTCCCTGCACCTATTGTTCCCTTGTTATAGCCGGCACTTATTCTCAAGCCCATTCTGTCTAAAAATTGCCATTTTACAGCTACATATGGTTGAAAATTAAAAAACGTACCACTTAATTCTGTCATTGTACCATTAACATTGATTGGTCGCAAACCATTTGTCCTTAATTCTTTAACAATATCATCATTATTATCAAGTTTACCATCCCAGGTATCTAGCTCAACCATTACACTATCACCTTTTATGTAACCATACATATTTCTACCAAGCTCATTCCATTTCGGTGTACCAATATGCTGATCAATCGAAAAGGAATAACGTCCAATTCCCATTAATGCTCCACCCATCACCTCAAGGTCTCTATAAACAGGAAAAACATATTCTATTGTCATAGCACCTAACAAAAAATTTAATCTTGCCTTAACAGAAAGTTTTTCAGAAAACTCATATAATTTATCTGTTTCGGGATTTTCCTCTTGATAGCCTGCCTTATTATTGTTGTTTGCATATAAATGTATATCATAAACATTGCTGGCCTGTGTTGCACCAATACCCGCATAGCCACCCAATCTCCATGGGCCTACCATTTGAGCAAATCCTTCTCCTCCATAAAAAACAAGCGGGCGCGTGCCTAACTCATTAACATTAAATCCTAAAGTATCCAAAAATGCTCCCCCAGGGACTGAATCCAACACCATATACATTGTGCTAAAACCAATTCCTCCCCCATATTGGGCTTCCGTTGGATAAATATCACTCTGGGAAAAGCCCAAAGAAAGTGACATAAGCGCTATAATTGTTATTTTTCTCATTAAGCTAATGTAGAATTAAACCTCGGACCCCACAATTTATTCCTACTCCTCTGAAAGTCAAAAAGATAATTGTTTTTATTAAAATATAAATTTGTGGTCTTTCGCTTGATATATTCGAGGGTGAACACCTATATTTACCTTATCCTATAGGTAAGGGTATGTGTATTATAAAGAATATTTATATCAATTTTCGCGCGTTTGCGAATAAAAACCGGTTTTTATTATATAAAAATATAATACTTGCTACTTTTTTATTCCCAATGCTCTATGCCGAAAACCTATATGTTTTTGGTACATTTGACTTTAACCAAAATGGAAAAAGTGAAATATTTAAATTAATCACCCCCTCCTCTAGGTTAGAATTTGTGGAAATTGAGAACGATGGTAAACACAATACTATATGGGCATATAGTCCAGATAATGAAAACAAGATTATTCTGGATGCAAAATTTAGTGATATAAACAATGATAATATTCCTGAGGTTATTATCATTGAATCAAATCCTTTTGAAAACAATTGGATAAAAATCTTCCAGTGGAATGGTTATGATTTTTCTAGTAACAACACACCGATTACTAACAAAGATAAGGCCGTAGATAAAATCCGTCCTTCAAATTTAGCTGTTTTAAATGAGTTTTTCGCCGTTTCAAAATCATCTCCGACAAGAAGTGTAACAAGGTTTTCCATTAATGTTAATGATGGAATAGGGGAAGTTATTAATTCTATTACTCATGTAAATCCAATAGTAACGAATGGATATGGACCTGTTTTCACGGGTTTATTTTCTATTGCAAATAAAAAATATGGTGTTTTAATGAGCCCTGAGGGAAATATCATCAAAACAAGCATTTTCCCCTTAGATAGTCTTGGAGTGCCGGTTGTTACCGACCTGGCGGTTATGAATAATGCGCGCGTTATTTTGGGACCATATATTCAATCTTTTGATGAAAACGGTGACGGTATAGAATCATTATTAATACCTTTTGCTACAGGGGAGGTTTATAAATTGTCGCTGATTAATGATAGCCTCTTGTTTAATGAAAGTAAATTAAGTGAAATGGGGTTGTTTACTATAAATATTAATAGCACCGATCAAGAGATAAATAATATTTTATTATCAAGGGTGGAGGCTGGTCTAGACTTAAACAAATCAATTAATATATCATCGGTCGATTCTATTTTTTTAGTAGCATCAGACACGCTAGTTCTTGGTGATACCTTAAGGAAATTTGTTTTACCTGATATGCAATCAACGTTTTATAGTTTTAAATGGGAATCTGCTCCTCCAGAAGGAATGTTGTTTAATCCTAAGTCTGCTACAGTAGAGTGGATTCCGACAATTGACAATATTGGTTTTGTTGATTATTCTTACAGGGTTGATATACGATTAACAGAAGAAATCATAAGTGGTGTTGATCCCCTGGGTGATATTCATCAATTAGCCCCAATATTAAAAACGATACAAGACTCCACAATTCTTTTTATCGCCGATAGCACTAAAATTCCAGAGCCTTTGGTTGTTCTTCCCTCAATGTTTCATGGTGTAACTGTTTCATCAAAAGATATTTCTGACACCAGTCGCTTTACCTTTGAGGGTGAAGCTCCATTTAGCACAAAAACAATAAACAATAACCAATTAGTAACAATTGGTGTAAGTGCAAACCTAAGCACAATTAAACAAAACAAGTCGGGCGCGTTTAACTTTGAATCTGATGAAAAGCGTCCGGACTCATTAACCACACTTTCGTTAATACATGATCTTTCATCAAATATTTTTTATGCATCAATATCACAATCAAAAGATACTTTAAACCAATCATTTGATCCTGAGGGGTGGCAATCTGGTTTATATGAGTTCCCCGAATACTTTTTCGAGGGTTTTCCTTCAAACATGGAAATAGATTCTCAAGAAAGCGGTGGATTATCCTTTTTACGTTCAGACAAAG
>CACHMU010000036.1 GCA_902581045.1 uncultured Fidelibacterota bacterium
TTGAAAGGTTCAGGGTCTGGTGTCGTCATTAGTCCAGATGGTTATGTTATTACTAATGACCATGTTGTTGAAAATGCATCAAAAATAATTGTAACTCTAAAAGGAGGTAAAGAATATGATGCTGATATAGTTGGAGTTGATGAATTAACCGATTTAGCCTTGCTTAAATTAGATGGAAAAAATTTCCCTTATGTTAATATGGGTAATTCAGATAATTTAATTATTGGTGAATGGGTTATTGCCCTTGGTAATCCTTTTGGTTTATTTGATGTTAACCAAGAGCCAACTGCGACCATAGGTATCATTAGTGGAAAAGACTTAGACTTTGGTTTGCAAGAAGGTAAAGTTTTCCAATCAATGATTCAGACTGATGCGGCAATTAATCCTGGTAATAGTGGTGGCCCACTAGTTAACTCTAAAGGAGAATTGATTGGTATCAATACTTTTATTTATACTGGTGACTCAGCTAAACAAGGTTCAATAGGTATTGGCTTTGCCATACCCATAAACAGAGCAAAGGGAATTGCGGAAGAATTAAAATCAAAAGGTAGAATTGTAAGAGATTTTACAACAGGTCTTACAGTGCAATCACTTGATAGACGAACAGCTCGTTATTTGGATATACCGCTTAATGAGGGCGTTATAATTACAAGTATTTTGAAAGATAGCCCTGCTGGTAAGGCTAGGCTTGAATTGCGTGATGTTATTGTTACTGTAGAAAATCAAAAAGTAAGTGATTTAGATGATATTTTAAAAATAATTGATATTAATGATTTTAGAGCTGGTGATAAATTAAAATTGAGAATTTGGAGAGATGGTAGATATTACAGTCGCACATTAACTTTAGGAAAATATAAATGATTGCAAAAGAAGGAAGAATTATTTTAATCCCTTTATTATTGGTAACATTTCCAATTGGTGTATATGCACATGCCAGTAACAACAATATTTTAATTGTTTTATATTCAATTTTAGGATTAATGTTTTTATTCTCTCTTAATTTTTTTAGGGATCCTGTTCGTAAAGCGCCAATAGATAAGGATTTAGTTATTTCACCAGCTGATGGTAAGATTGTAAAAATTACTGAAATTGATGATTCAGAAGTGGGAAAATCTGCAACATTAGTATCAATATTTTTAAATGTTTTTAATGTCCATGTGAATCGCGTTCCACTTGACGGTATCGTTTTATCAAAAGAAAAAAGGCCAGGAAAATTTCTTGCAGCATTTGACCATAAAGCATCTGATGAAAATGAACAGGTAATTACAGTTCTTAAAAATGATTTAGGCAATTTTAAAATAAAACAAATAGCTGGATTAATTGCTAGAAGAATTTTATGTTATGCCAATGTTGATATTGAAATGAAAAGAGGCGATCGACTTGGTTTTATAAGATTTGGTAGTCGTACCGATTTAATAATTCCAAGTAAATTTAAAATTATGATTAAAGTTGGTCAAAAAGTTAAAGGCGGTGAAACAGTTATTGGGAGTTTATGAAAATTAAAAACAATAAAAAGTCGAAACGTTTAAAGAGGTCATTTATACCAAATTTGGCAACTGTTTTTAATATGTTTTTAGGCTTCTTTGCAATAACTCTTATCCTTAATGGAGAACCAATAAAAGCAGGTTGGGTTATGATTGTAGCTATCCTATTTGATGTGATTGACGGAAAACTTGCAAGATTAATGGGTTTGTCATCACGTTTTGGAACAGAATTTGATTCTTTAGCAGACACTATTTCTTTTTGTGCTGTACCTTCGGTATTAGTTTATAGTATTTATGTTGATGGTTTACCAAATTTGTTAAAAGTAATAATTAGTTTCATTCCATTATTATTTGGAACAATTCGTTTGGCAAAATTTAATATTATATCAGAGGGCAATCCAAAACCCTACTTTATTGGTTTAACTACTCCATTATCGGCAATAACTATAATTAGCTTTATGCTATTTAACTTTCAATCATATGGGAATATGGGTGATCCACGTTTAGCGATATTTCTTATTATTATTTTAAGTTTTTTAGAAATTAGTCCAGTTAGATTTTCTAAATTTCCATTATTAAGCTTAAAAAAGGGCAGGTCAAATAATTTACGTTTATTTGGTATTTTTATTTCATTGTTAGCATTATTATTATTTAAAGGTTTAGTACTTTTTCCTTTAATGGCGATATATATTTCATGGTCAATTATTCAATGGATGTTAAATCATGATAGATTATCTGATGATAGTAAATTAAAATCTGAAGAATCAAGAGATTAGTAATGAAAAAACGTTCTATTAGTATAATTATATTGGTATTATTTTTTGGAACTTTTTTTGGAACACTGATGGGAGAATTATTAGGCTGGCTTTTACCTCAGAGTGTTGTAAAAGATTTTTTTTTAAAGAGCATTAATTTTTCTTTGGGTGGATATCGAGGAGAACCCATGACTTTAGATTTTATTATGTTTGTTATCAAGTTTGGATTAAAAGTAACCTTTAACTTTACAAGTATAATAGGTTTTGCTGCTTCCTATTATTTTCTACGGTATTTCAGGTAACTATAATATATTGTTACTAATTAAACTAACTTTTTAAAGGAAAACCCTATGATGATCAAAGAAATAACATACGCAGCCATGCCAGGTGGATGGGAAATGGTAGTAATAGCAATCGTGATCCTTTTATTATTTGGCGCAAAAAAACTTCCTGAGTTAGCTCGAGGATTGGGTCAAGGGATAAGGGAGTTTAAGGGAGCAGTTGATGGAGTGAAGGACGAAATAAATGATGCTAAAGATAAAGTTGAAACGGACAATGATTTAAATCAAAAGAATGATAATTAAAGAGAGTCTAAATATATAAGCTTTGCCAAAAGGGATCATTTGATCCCTTTTTGTTATATATATCTTATTTAAAAAATTGAAACATAAATTTCTTAATAGCGTTCAAAAAAATAAAAATAAATCTTAATTATGTTTACATTTGGTAATCCATTATTTCTAATAGGTTTGATAATCATTCCTTTTCTTTATTTTTGGCATAGAAGATACTCTTCAAATCATGAAGGAACATTTCAAATTTCTACCACAAACCTATTATCTGAAAAAATGAAATTGAAAGGCAAGATTATTTCAACTTCTTTATTGCTATGCCAATATTTAACAATTTTATTAATAATTTTAGGATTAGCTAGACCTCAAATAATTGATTCAATTCAGGAAACTAATGTAGATGTTGTTGATATTGTATTAGTCATGGATATTAGTTCATCGATGTTGGCCACTGATTTTTCTCCAAATAGATTAGAAGCAGTAAAAAAAACTGCTAAAAATTTTATTAATGCAAGAGAATCTGATCGTATTGGTGTCTTAGTTTTTGCTGGTGAATCATTTATTCAATGTCCCCTTACAATTGATAAAGAAGTATTACTTTCACTTATGGATGATATACAAGTTGCAGAGCAATCTTACGATGGAACTGCAATTGGTATGGCTATAGCAAATGCAACTAATCGCCTTAGAAATAGTGACGCAAAATCAAAAGTAATGATACTTTTGTCTGATGGAAGCAACAATGCTGGTGAATTGGATCCACTAACTTCAGCCGATTTAGCATCTAATTTTGGAATAAAAATTTATACAATTGGGGCTGGAACAAATCAAGATGTCTCATTTATTCCTGGTCGAGGATATATTCGTAATGAGATTGATGAAAAGACTTTAAAATCTATTGCGAAAAGAACTAATGCAAAATATTTTAGAGCTACAAATGTGGCTGGACTAGAAGAAGTTTATAAAACAATTGATCGATTAGAAAGAACTGAAATTGAAGTCAAGGAATTCACTAGATATAAAGAGCTTTTTGGATGGTTGTTAATTCCTGCAATGGTTATTGGTTTAGGTACCCATGCAATTGATCGAACACTATTTAGAAAACAGTTATGATTGAATTTCGTTATCCATTCATTTTATATATCTATTTACCATTCTTGTTTATTTGGGTCATGCTAACAATAAAAAATAGAAAAAATAAACTTTTGATAAATATTGATAGTGATTTAAGAGAAAAGTTGTTAATTAATATTGATGCAAATAGATATAGATGGAAACAAAGATTATTTTTTCTTTCAACTTTACTATTAATTTTTGCATCATCTGGCCCACAAATAGGTACACGTTTAGCGCCATTAGATAGAAAAGGAATTGATCTTGTTTTTGCTATTGATGTTTCAACGAGTATGAATGCTGAAGATATAAAACCTAATCGCTTAGGTAAAGCTAAATTTGAAATTTCACAAATGATTCGTCAACTAAAAGGTGATAGAGTCGCTCTTATAGTTTTTGCTGGATCAAGCCACATGTATTTACCGCTTACAACTGATTATGAAGCTGCAAGGCTTTTTCTTGAGCAAATAGATACAAATATGATCCCTACACAAGGAACGGCTCTTAGTTCTGCTTTAGAGACAGGTTTATCAGCCTTTACTGAAGATGATTCAAAATACAAAGTTTTAGTTTTAGTAACTGATGGGGAAGATCACGAAGGTAAAGCTATTGATCTAGCATCTAAAGCATCAGATAGAGGAATGATAGTTCATACCGTTGGAGTGGGTTCAGTCTCAGGATCATTAATACCAATTATTGACTCTAATGGTATAAGAGATTATAAGCGTGATGCAACAGGCAAATTAGTGACATCTATTTTAAATGAGGACATTTTGAATGATATTTCTGATGCTGGAAACGGTATTTACGTTAGATTTGATAATAGGCCAGCAAATTTTAGATCAATTATTAATGCAATTGATATGATGGAAAAGCGAACTTTAAAATCTCATATTTATTCAGAATATGAAGATAGATTCCAATCTTTTGCATTTCTTTCTATGGGGATAATGATAATTGGAATATTATTACCTACATCAAAAAAATATAAAAACAGTAAAAAGGATAAGTTTTTTGAATAGAGTTGCAACAATAATATTTTTTCTATTTAATAAAATTATTTTTTCTCAAGACCAGGGACTAGAACATTACAATAATCAAAAGTTTGATGATGCAAAAAAATATTATGAAGCACTTATTGTAGGCAATGAATCTATACCTGAAGCTCATTTTGGTAAGGGTGCAGCTTCATACCAACTTGGAGAGTTTGATTCTGCACGTGATTCTTTTGATAAAAGTTTAAAATCTTCTGATAACCTGGTTAAGTCAAAGGCTTATTATAATCTTGGTAACACTTTTTATAAAAATAATAAAAAAGATGAGGCCATTAAATATTATCGAAAAGCTTTAGAATTGAATCCAAATGATAAAGAAGCCAAATTCAATTATGAGTTATTAAAGTATCATCCAGAT
>CACHMU010000037.1 GCA_902581045.1 uncultured Fidelibacterota bacterium
AAAACTTCGTCAAAGAAGCCAATTATTCACTTCTATTTTTGCTTTAATAGGAAGTAGTGCATTTGTAATTATAAGCCAAGGTTTATTCAAAGGTCATGAGTGGTCAATCATGGGTTTTGATATTATTAATCTAACATTTATTGCTGTTTTATCTCCTATTGTAACATATGGTTTAATTGGGATTTTTGAAGTTTCTTTTGGTATTACGACAAATTTAACTTTGATTGAATTATTAGATTTCCAACATCCATTACTAAAAAGACTTCAACAAGAAGCAAATGGAACATTTAATCACAGTATTGTAGTAGGTAATCTTGCAGAGGCTTGCGCAAATGCAATAGGTGCTAATTCTTTATTGTGTAGAGTTGGTGCATATTACCATGACCTTGGTAAAATGACTAGACCAGAGTATTTTATTGAGAATCAATATTCAGGAGATAATAAACATGATTCTCTTACATCTGTAATGAGTGCAAAAATAATTAAAAACCATGTTGATGAAGGTCTAGTGCTCGCAAAAGAGTATGGTCTCCCCAAAATTGTTAGTGATTTTATTCCAATGCATCATGGAACAACAAGAGTAGAGTATTTTTATAGAAAAGCTTTAGCAGATGGTGAAAAAATTAATGAAAAACAATTTCAATATCCTGGGCCAAAACCAAATACTAAGGAAACTGGAATATTAATGATTTGTGAAGCTGTTGAAGCAGCAGTTAGATCAATAAAAGAACCAGATATAATTAAAATTGAAGAAATGATTGATAAGATTATTGACCTCAGAATTTCAACTGGTCAATTATCTGAATGTCCACTCACAATGGATGAGTTAACAAAAATAAAAGGTAATGTAGATGGAACTGCTGGGTTATTACCTGTTTTGAGAGGAATCTACCACATAAGGATTGAATACCCTGATGATAAAAAAGAATGATAAATATTAATATTGAATCTGATCCCAAATTTAAAAATCCAAATCATTCGATAATGTCATCCCTAATATCTTATGTAATGGATTCTGAAGGAATATACGAAGCTGACTTATCTTTTGTTTTTGGGAATGACAAGCTCCTCAATAACTTAAAAAAACAATTTTTCCAAAAAGATCACTTTACTGATGTCATTGCATTTAGGCTTAATGATTATGATGAGGAGAATGTTGAAGGAGAGGTATATATTAGTTTGCCACGAGCAAAGGCTAATGCGAAGAAATTTGATCAGCCCTATAATAAGGAAATTGCAAGGTTAATTATTCATGGAAGTTTACATTTATTGGGCTATACTGATTCGTCAAAAAAGGATAAAACAGAAATGACAAAAAAAGAAGATATCTATTTGACCAAAATAAATTGGAATAAAATCTATGAGTGAAATAGGTTATAAAATTGAAGAATTAGTTGAAATTGTTAATCAGCTTCGAGGTCCTGATGGATGCCCATGGGACCGTGAACAGACAAGCCATTCATTAATACCATATTTTGTTGAAGAGGTCTACGAGGTTATAGAAAGTATTGATGAAAGAAATTGGGATTCACTGAAGGAAGAGTTGGGTGATCTTTTATTGCATATCATTTTTCAGGCATCAATAGCTGAAAAAGATGAAAAATTTAAATTTGTTGATACAATCATAAATGTAAATAATAAATTAATTGATCGTCATCCTCATGTTTTTGGTAAATCAAAAGCAGATGCGGCTTTTCATGCAAAACAAAATTGGGAAGCTGTAAAGCATAAAGAAAAAGGAAGAGAATCAAGACTAGATGGCGTACCTAAAAGCTTGCCTTCATTAATCCAGGGGCAAAGACTTCAGCAAAAAGCTAGCTATGTAGGTTTTGATTGGGATAAAATTGATAAAGTATGGGAAAAAGTAAATGAAGAAATGCTTGAGCTCAAAGAGGCTGAATCAATCGGTGAAAAAAAGCATATCGAAGAGGAAATAGGTGATCTTTTATTTGCGATAGTTAATTTATCTCGACATTTTGATGTTTCAGCTGAAAATGCTTTAAGACAAGCAAATCGTAAATTTATTAGAAGATTTAAAAAAGTTGAACAAACGATTAAATCAAGAGGTAAAGAATTAGATGAGGCAACATTAGAGGAAATGGATTCCATTTGGAATCAAATAAAACATGATGAATAAATTTAGGAAGGTTTCGTTTTCACAATTATTTTTTATAATAAACCTAATTGTTTCATATCCATTTGTTTGCGCTCAGGATTGGCCACAATTATCTAGATATTCTGAAAGGAATAAACAATTAGGTTTACCATCTAAAAATGAACATAGAGTTGTATTCATGGGTAATTCGATCACTGAAGGTTGGTCAACAATATTTCCTGAGTTTTTTGAAGGTAAACAATATATAAATAGTGGCATCAGTGGTCAGACAACACCTCAAATGCTAATTCGATTTCGTCCAGATGTAATTGATTTAAAACCAAAAGTAGTATTGATTTTAGCAGGAATTAACGATATTGCAGGAAATACTGGCCCATCAACAGTAAAAATGATTTCTGACAATATTATATCTATGGCTGAATTAGCCAATGCAAATAATATCAAAGTTATTATTTCATCTATTTTACCCGCAAAGGATTTTCCATGGAGTCCTGGCATGAATCCACCTCCTAAAATCCTAGCAGTAAATAAAATAATAGAACAATATGCAAAAGCTAACAATATGATATATCTTGATTATTATTCATCCATGGTGGACAAAAATTTTGCATTAATTGAAAATTATGGATCAGATGGCGTACATCCTAATAGAAAAGGTTATCAAGTAATGTCATCTCTTGCTGATAAAGCAATTAATGAAATATTAAATGAAAAATAAATGATTTTTTGTATTGAATAATATTGATTTAATTAAAAAAATCTTTCAAATGAGAAATATAGCAGTTGTTGGAATAAGTCCAAAACAAGAGCGACCAAGTAGTTATGTTTCTTTGTATATGAAAAAACAAGGTTATAGAATTATATCCGTAAATCCGAAAGAAAAAAAAATCTTTAATGAAAAATGTTATTCAAGTCTTTTAGATATTCCTAATAAAATAGATATTGTAAATGTATTTAGAAGATCAGAGTATGTTGTTTCTATAACTAGAGATGCCATTGCTATTGGAGCAAAAGCACTATGGCTTCAAGATGGTATTATCAATGAGGAAGCATCATTGATGGCTAAAGAAGCGGGATTATTATTTGTGATGAATGATTGTCTATTAAGAAGACATAAAGAACTTTTTTGAATAAAAAATTATTTGCCGTTTAGAGTTAAAATAATATTTCTTCTTGATTTATTATTGCGATGCTCACATAAATAAATACCTTGCCAAGTTCCAAAATTTAAATTTCCATTTGTTATTGGTATTGAAATTGTAGATCCTAAAATTGATGCTTTTAAATGTGCAGGCATATCATCTGAGCCTTCAAAGGTATGTTGATAATACGGCGCATTTTCTGGAACCATATGATTAAAATGAGATTCAAAATCATTTCTTACAGTGAAATCCGCATTCTCATTAATTGTTAAAGATGCAGATGTATGTTTAATAAAAATTGTTAGAATTCCCACGTTAATTTTTTTTATTTCTGGAAACTTTGCTATTACTTCATCTGTAATCAAATGATAACCTCTATTTTTAGATTGCAATGTTATTTCTTTTTGTATCCACATAAATAAAGTAAATGATTATGTTTTTCGTTCTTTCTTTTTTGCAGCAGGGAAGAGGATGTTATTTAAAATAAGACGGTAGCCTGGAGAATTTTGGTGAAGTGAAAGATCTGTTTGAGGATCGCCTACGAAATGCTGATAATCTTCAGGGTCATGACCTCCCAAAAACGTAAAAGTTCCTTTGCCATGGTTTCCATGAATATATTTTACCTGTGGTGTTGTTTTGTCTTCACCCATAATCAGAACATGCTTTTTTATTTTATCTCGATGAAATCCGGTAGTTTGTCCCATAAAACCTTTTATAACTGAAACGTGATTTTGTGTTAGCATTGTTGGAACAGGATCATATTTAGCAGAAAATTCAAATAATGAAAAATAATCTGCTTCAGCACCTCTAACTAATACATTATTGCTAGGTGGATAGTCAATATCAGAATATTCATATATCATTGGATCAGTTATAATTTTAAAATCTGAAAAAGCTAATGAGTTTTTATAATCAACTTTTTTCTGTATCTCATTATCAATTGGTGATCCATCAAAGACAGAATGAGCGGCGTCGCTGTTTAATACTGATAATGCAATATCAAATGAGTCTGTAGCTGAACACATTGCAAAAAGAAATCCTCCATTAGCAACATAGTTTTTAATCATTTGTGCTAAAGCTTTTTTTTGATTATGTACAGTATTAAATCCTAACTTTGTTGCTACAGATTCAAACTGTTTTTGTTGAGAAATATACCAGTCAGCTGTATGATAATTTCTATAAAATTTTCCGTATTGACCTGTGAAATCCTCATGATGTAAGTGCAACCAATCAAATTCTTCTAATCCACCGTTAAACACTTCTTCATCCCAGAGAGTTTTATATGGTACTTCTGCATAGGTAAGTGCCAATGTGACCGCATCATCCCATGGTTGTTTATTGGGAGGACTGTAAATAGCAATCTTTGGTGCTTTTTCAAGTAGAACTACATCCATATTGTTCACTTCAACTTCGTTATAAATAATTAGTGTTTGTTCTGCACCAATTATATCATATGACACCCCTCGAATACGACATTCTTTCTCAACCTCTGGATAGCTATCCACCATAAATGAGCCACCTCTGTAGTTTAAAATCCATTCAACATTTATTCCATTATTTAGAGTCCAAAAAGCAGTTCCGTATGCCTTTAAATGATTTTTTTGTGTTTGATCCA
>CACHMU010000038.1 GCA_902581045.1 uncultured Fidelibacterota bacterium
ATCAACCAAAAGATAAGCCTTTATACATAGTTGAAGGTGAGAAGGATGTTTGCACTATGAAAAATGCGGAATTTGGTGCGGTGATAAGTGTAAGTGGTGGAACTAACTCTTTTCCACCTATCCCTAAAGTCTTCAAAGAGTTCAAAGAAATAAATATTCTATATGACAATGATGATTCAGGAAGAATAGGCGAAAGGAAACTTGCGGATAAAATCTATTCAAGCCTTGGAGTATTGCCATACATAGGAAAATGGAGAGATGGTTTACCTGATAAGTTTGATGTATCAGATGAAAATGGGCTGACTGAATTTCAGTTTGCTATGCAGAATAAAAAGGAACATCAACTCTCAATAAAACAAGATATAACAAGTATAACAAAGAAAGGATTTCAGCCTATGAGTTTTAACGCTTTTACTAATACAGATTGGAAGATTGAGCAACCATTGGTTCAGTATCTAATTGGAGAGAATCAACTTTCAACTATTGGTGGATGTTCAGGTATTGGTAAGTCATGGATGGCACTTAACCTTGCTCTATCTATTGCAAGTGGTAAGAAGTTTATGGACTTCTTTGAAACCAAAAAGAGAAAAGTCTTACTGTGTCAATTTGAATTAACTAATGGTCAGCTTAAAAAGAGATTGGGGATATTAAAACCACACTACTTTCAAAATTACACTGACCTTGAAACTAACTTAACCATATTACCAAAGACTGATTCATTTAATGACCAGTGGACACCTCTATATGAACTGTTAGAAAGCGGTGGATATAAGGATGGAGTTGTCATAGTGGACAATCTCTATACAAGCGTTGGAGTAGATGTAGACACCTCAAAGAATCTTGACCTTATTCCTGTAGTTCAAAAGATAGATGAGATTATGATGAAGTTTAGTGTGGCGGTTGTTTTGATTACACATCATAAGAAAGGCACTATGGAAACCATAATTGACATGGACAATATCCTTGGTGGTGCAACTCTCACAAGATTTTCCGCTAATGTATTCCAAGTCAAAAACTCTTTATTAGATAATGATTTAAGAGTGGGGAAACTCACTAAGACAAGAGATGAGGCTTGTGAATTGAATCAAAAAGCATTCAAGATAAAATTTGATGAAGGTTACTTCACAAAAGGACAGGTAATAAGTAAAGAGATACTTCATTACCAAGAGCCAAGTGATAGATGGGAAATGAAACTCATTAATGAGATGAATGATTACACTGGCTTTACCAATCAAAAAGAATGGAATAGGGATTACCTATGGGTATTCCTTCAGGATAAAGGTTGGGATAAGAACGATACAAATGAACGCAAGGTTACAAGATTCCTAAATAAGGTAATTGACTATGGCTTAGTTCAGAAACTTGGTCATAACCAATACAGGATAATAGAAGATGACACTTATGAAGGGTGACTATTTGTCCATACAACCTCTCAAATGGACAAAAGGACATTATATACATATTAGGAATTTGAAGTGTGTAATTAAGTGTATAAGAAAAACAAAGAAAAGGAGTTACTAATGACAAGAGACCAATGGGAAAAGTTAGAAGGATTGATAGAGAATCCAAATAAGTCAGGATTTAAATATACTGATGAGATAGTGATAACAAGAGATTCTCAATCTAAAGGTGCATGGAATATTGAAATAAGAAGTATACCATTACCTAATGATTGGGAGGATGGAAATGGGTAGGGATTTTTCAGGGAAAACAGGCGGTAAACAGGAGAATGTTTCACTGGTAACAGAGAAAACGGATAAAAGAGGAAAACATCCTAATTCAGTAGCCAATCTTGAGCCTTTTGAAAAAGGTATAAGTGGTAATCCAAGCGGTAGACCAATGAAATATGTAAAGCTAAAGAATGCTTTGCAAAGAGTTGGTAAGGAAGTGAAGTATAGTGATTGGGGAAACTGGGGAGAATACAAGCCTGAAAATTCAAAAGATTCTATACTTTATAGGATATGGTATGAGGCAGAGAGTGGTAGTATTGCTCATATCAGAATGTTAGCTGAGTTGGGTTGTTTGGATGATGACTAATAGGATTTGTGACAAATGTGACAAAGCCTGTTTTAACAGGGTAGAACAGGTAAATATCTACCTTTTTAGGCACATTATTTGTACCTTTCAGGTACTTAAACACTATGGATATACAACCTAAATACAATTCCCCCTTTAGTGATGTGAGTACCAGTAATGGCTCAGCGTTACATAGTGACGCAAGTCATCCTATTGGGGGATTTTTGTTAGGAGAATAACAATGGCAAGTCTCAGAAAAATGAATAAAACATACTTTTCAAGAGTCGTTTGGAAAGATGATTATGGTTCACTTAAAGAAAAAGCTATATCATTAAAAACAGATAAGAAGTCTGAAGCTATCATTAGGAATAATGCAGTAGAGAAGGTAGAGGATTTAATAAGACAAGGTGAGAATGCACAATTTCCTTGGATGAGTGAAGAAGGTGGTAAAATTAAATTCATAAGAAAGACTGTTCATGAAGCAATAGAAGAGTTCTTAAGTATTAAGTCTTTGGATGGATTAAGAGGTTCAACTATGAGAAGGTATAAGCAGAGTTTAGATTTGTTTACTTCAGTAGTAGGAGACACTCTCCCAATAGATAGACTTGATGATAGTTATATCACAAGTTTTAGGAAATACTCAAAGAATGTGAAGAATCATTCAAATACTACAATGGGCATTCACTTACAAAAGATTAAATCGTTTGTGATATTTGCTTATGATAAGAAGTGGATTAAAGAACCTATAAAGATTCAGATTAAGTATAAGACCAAGAAACCAATGTACTTATCAGAATGGAAACTCAAGAGATTATTCGCAAGTGATGTAGTTCCATTACATTATAGAAAAGCATTCTACTTCTATGCTCAAACAGGTTGCAGATTATCAGAGCCTTTTGATGGCGAAGTAGATGGTAGATGGCTCAAGTTATCAGAGGATGTATTTAAGACTAATATTGCTCATCAATATCAACTCAATAAGTACACACTACCGATACTACTTGAGATGAGAGATAATGTAGAGCGTAATATTGGAGTTAGAGGACATGGTAGTAAAGGCTATACAAGAAGATGGATGATTAAGAAGTATTCTAAAATGTTCAAGAAGATTGCTAAAGCAGAAAACTTTGGTCAGCATTGTTTAAAACACTTAAGAGATACTTATGCAGTGAGAAGATGGGCAGTGACAGGAGACATTAAAACTGTAGCAGATGAATTAGGTCATACAAGTATTAATACAACACTTCAGAACTATGCAAAGATTAAGCCAAGAGTGTTAATGGATGACTTTGAAACATTAAAGCCTATTCTACAAGCAAGACTTGGAAAGGATACTTACGATACTGAACTTCACTCACTAATGAATACACCACTTCAAATAGCCTAAAAATGGCTATATGGAAAGGGTATGTATGGAAAGAAATGATATTCAGATAATTAAGTTTAAGTATATCAACAGTTAGAACGAAGCGTCACCACCTTGCCAAGGTGGATGTCGCGAGTTCGAATCTCGTCTCTCGCTCTGAAGATAAGCCTCTGATTTCCGTCAGGGGCTTTTTTATTTCAATTTATTGATCTAAAAAATATGATTTTTCTTCTTTGGAGGGTAATCTACAGACTTCCGATTTGCCAAACATTTTATATCTATATTTTGCAATTAAATTGTAAATGGCATCTCTTAAAAATCTTGGAAATATGCTAAATATTTTAGCTATTATTGGAAAAAACCCATCTAAGTTCTTTAAAATTTTTATAACTGCAGTGGATCTATCATACAAGTTATTACCATCATAAAAATAAATAGTTTGTAACTTATTTGCAGTCAATCCTTTTTCAGAGAGAAATTTGCTAGAAAACTTTGAT
>CACHMU010000039.1 GCA_902581045.1 uncultured Fidelibacterota bacterium
TTTATTAAATCTATTTCAGCGCTAGGAATATCACTTCCAGCAATGACTTCAGAAACATTTGGAAAATCAAAAACTGTTAAGAAAAATAATCCGATTATTCTTTGTAGTCGTGGCGAACAATGGGGAAGAAAAGTTTTAAAACCTGGATGGGATATTTTAAGAAAAAATGGTGAACTATTAGATGCCATTGAAAAATCTGCTAATGTAACTGAGCTCGATCCAAACGATACATCAGTTGGATATGGTGGACTTCCAAATGAGGATGGAGTTGTACAATTAGATGCACAAATCATGAATGGTCCAGATCATAATTGTGGTTCAGTTGCATGCCTAGAGGGGATTAAAACACCTTGCTCTGTTGCGCGATTAGTTATGGAACGGACAGATCATATTCACCTAGTTGGTAAAGGTGCTCAAGATTTCGCTAGAATGCATGGATTTAAAGTTGAAAATCTATTGACTGAAAGCACTCGAAAGATCTGGGTCAAATGGAAAGAAAACCTATCTGACAAAGATGATTATTTCCCTCCTGCTGACGGAAACTATGATTCAGATAGAAGCACTGGTACAATTAATGTATTGGGTGTTAACAATAATGGTGATGTAGCAGGTATTACAACCACTAGTGGTCTTGCATGGAAAATTCCTGGCCGTGTTGGTGACTCACCTATTATAGGGGCTGGGCTATATGTTGATAATGAAGTTGGAGCAGTTGGAGCTACAGGTCGCGGTGAAGAAATGATCAGATCTTGTGGGTCTTTTCTTGGCGTAGAGTACATGCGAAATGGAATGAGTCCTCAAGAAGCTTGTGAAGCAGTATGCAAACGGATCATTGATATTAATGGTGGCCCATCAAAAGTAGATTTTAATGATAAGATCGTTGCGCTATCAAAAGATGGCGATGTTGGCTGTGCCTCAATTCAAGGTAGAAAAGGTGGAGAACCAACTGTAGCCACATGGTCTAAAAAAGGTTTCAAAGCAACCAAAGGCACCTATCTTATCGAAGTATAATTACTCTTTGAAATAGAGTTTCGGCGCCGAAGTTGGATTTGGATATACTTGGCTTGCATCCTTACCACTATATACAACACCATTCTTGATAACGTATTCGATCGATCTGGTATTACGGATATCATCTAGTGGATCTGCTGTCATAATTACAAGGTCTGCAAGTTTTCCCGTTTCAATTGATCCGAGCATATGATCTAATCCATGATGTCTAAAACCGTTAATCGTTGCTATCTCAATTGCATCATAATTTGAAAATCCACCCTGAGTAAATAATTCCATTTCCCAATGAGCTCCAAGTCCCATCATCTGACCATGGGCTCCCATGTGCATTGTAATTCCACGATCATAAAGTTCTTTTAATGTTTTTCCCATCTGAACTGAATAATGATCATCGGGCCAATAAAATGTAGGTCGTCTTAATCGGATTAATTCATCTTTTCGAAAAAATTGCAATAGTTTTTTATCCTCCCACAATCTTTCTGTTTGATGAAAATATGTTTCACCAGATGGACCATTATATACCACAACTAATGTTGGTGTGATTCCTAGTTTTGATTTTAGCAGCAGTTGAGTTACATCTTCATAAATCGGTTCAAGTCCCATTGTATGTTCAAGGCCAGTAAACCCATCAACAATTTGGGTCATATTCATTTGAGGGTTTCCAAAGGATTCGCTGATTATATTGATTCCTAACTGTCGGCTTGCTTCAACTAAATTTTGTCTGGCTCCACGCGTATGATTTGAATAATCTTTTACTGCAGTTGCACCATGATCCTTATTGAACTGTACATGCTCCAATGCGTCTTCCAAACTTTCAATCGGGCGATACATCTTCGTTCTATATTTCGTTACAAATATTGGATCTCCAACTGAATAAATTCTAGGACCAATTATATCTCCTCGCTGCAACATATCTGAAACCCAATAGTCTTTCTGGGTAGTCCCATACACATCATACATAGTAGTCACACCATAGGCTAAGTTAGCTTGGAGTCCATAGAGGTTTTGTTCGATTACATTCAATGCAGAAATAGGACTTCCATAATGTCCATGAGCATCAAACATCCCAGGCATAACAGTACGCCCTTCCAAATCAAATATTTTTGTACCCTTAGGAATATTCAGATCTCTGCCAACATCAACTATTTCATCAGAGCGAATTAGTATTGTTGCATTATCTAACACCAATCTATTTTTATTCATAGTTAAGATACGGACATTAGTTAGGGCAATCTCAGATTCTGGTTTAGCAATTTCATATGTAAATGCAAGATCAGTTTTTGACAGTTTTTTATTTCCATTTAATATATCAAAAAGTGATTTCTCATAATGATGCCTTCCACGAGTCCAAGATAAAGTTTTTCCATCTTTAGACCATGACATAAAATCACCATCATTCTTTTGATCTACTCTTTGAGTAAAACCTTTTTTATCTGCAGCGCTAACCGTTAATGTGTTTCCTGCATATTCAAATGGAGTTACAAAACTGCGATGGTATTCTCTAAATGCTATCCATTTCATATCTGGAGAGATTACAGCTCTGGTCGCATTAGAAAACTTATATAGTATCTTCTCATCAAGGCCATCTAAAGTAATGGATTTGATAGTAAGAACATCTTTTACATAATCAGAATAATATATCCGATCATCATCCCCAAATAATATTGTTGGTGGCCGTTTAGCATATCGATTACCACTCCATTTGATATCAGCAAGCTCAATTTCTGCACCCTTCCAATTCAAAACCAACTCGTAATCTGTTTGACCTTCAAGATGCTTTCCCGTCATCAATGATCCGCCACCCCTTATATAAGCAATATGACCTTTATCAGATACAGCGATCGATCCATACTGGCTAGGAACCTCACTTATTTTTGTTCGTTTTTTATTGTTGACTGCCATTTTATAAACCGAACCAAGATCCTTATCATTCCATGAAGCAAAATAAATCATTCTTGTTTTCGAATCGTAAACTGGGTTGGTTTCATGATCTTTTGACTCAGTTAAATTGTTAACATTATTTCCTTTTTTTAAATAAAGATCTCCCATTGCCTCATACAAAACCCCACCTTGAATTCTTGTTGACCAACGATGCGAACGTGTTGTCGCTTTTGAACGTGGGACGTCCAATTTAAATCGTATTGTTTCTTTTATTTCACGATCCACTTTTGCAGTGAATTCAATTTTGCGTGCTTTACCAGTTCGAACTTTAACTGAATGAATTCCACCTTTGTAATACACAATTATTTCTTGTCCATTAGGATGCCAACTCATGTTGGGATAGGATCCATAAAAGCTGCCACTATCTTGGCGATCAAAATCAAGATTTCTACTAATAACCTTTTCTTCTCTTGTATCTAGATCATGAATCACCAATACTGTTTGCCTATCATCGCGATGTGTATATGCCAGCTTTTTTCCATCTGGAGATAGCGTTGGGTTAGACGCACCTCCGGGACGATCTATGTATATTTCTACTTTTCCATTTTTCATATTGTAA
>CACHMU010000040.1 GCA_902581045.1 uncultured Fidelibacterota bacterium
GATTTTCGATGAATAGGTGTAGCTTTTAGTTTCTTTAAAATTTCAATATGATATTTAGTTCCATACCCCTTGTGCTTTGCAAATTTAAATTCTGGAAAAATTGGATCAATTTTTTGCATTAAAATGTCTCTTGTAACTTTTGCTATAATTGACGCTGCGCTTATTGATTCGACTTTAGAATCACCTCTTACAATACCTTCATTTTTAATATTATTATCTGGCAATCCGTAACCATCAATTAAAGACAAATCTGGTTTAGTTTTTAATCCTAAAATAGCTTTTTCCATCGCTAAATATGTAGCATTTAAAATGTTGTTTTTATCTATTATTCGATGCGACACAATTCCAATTGATATTTGAGCTAAATCAGATATTTCTTTATAAAGCTTAACTCGATTTTTTTCAGTCAATTTCTTTGAATCATTTAAACCTGAAATCTGATGCTCTTCAGGTAAAATTACAGCTGCTGCTACTACGGGGCCAGCTAATGGACCACGACCTGCCTCATCTACTCCACATATTATCTTCATGATTATTTCCCAAATATCATTTGATTAGTTTATTTCACATGTTCTAACATTACTATCGTTAAATGAGAAAAAAATGACCATAGATCAACTACTTGACTATATGTATGAAAATCATCGAATTAGAAGGCAAAAAGATATTGCCAAATTTTTTGATGTATCAACTCAAGCAATTTCTAATTGGAAACGTAGTGGTAAAGTTCCAGCTAAATATGCATTAAAAGTCCAAGTTTCTGAACCAACTGACTATAAAGAATTAGTTGAAACACTCACAGAGGTATTAATTAGTTTGAACAAAAATATAAAAGAAATTAAATCGATTCAGGCAATTAGTAATATTTCAGCTCAATATTTTTCTGATGGGTTATTTTCTGAAAAAAATGGTAATCCAATTGTTCGATTAACAAATATTGAAGGTGACTGGGAAAAGCTAACCGGTTATAAAAAAGAAGAAATTCTTAAAATGGAAAATATAATTGGCAAAATTATGGAAGTCGAAAATGTAAATGAATACTTAACTAGGTTACACCCAGTTGGTTTATCAGAAGCGAGCTATAAAGGCTATTGGTTGTTTAAACACAAAAATGGAAATAAATTTAAAATTTCCGGAAAAACATGGATCGACTACAATGAGAATACATTCAAAAGTGCTTTCTCAGTAGTAAATAAATAATTTTAATATAGGAAAATTAGAAATGAGTAAAAAAAACGGCGGAATATTATTTTTTGGAATTATCGCTTTATTCCTTTATGCTTTTGGCGTCAAATTTTTTGAAGCCATATGGTCATTCCCTTCATTTAGTTTAGTACCACTAATGGTCGTTGCATTACTAGGCACAGGAATATTTACTACATTTTATTTAGGTTTTCCTCAAATTAAATATTTTAAACATGGGATAAGAGTGACTCGTGGATTATATGATAATCCCGATGAAGCTGGGGATCTTAATCACTTTCAGGCTTTGACCACTGCTCTATCTGCAACAGTTGGAATTGGAAACATTGCAGGTGTAGCAACGGCAATGTATTATGGAGGTCCAGGAGCACTTTTTTGGATGTGGGTCACTGCATTTTTTGGCTCTGCCTTGAAATACGCTGAATGTACTTTAGCCGTAGAATTTAGAGATTTTGACAAACATGGCATGACAGCAGGTGGTCCAATGTATACAATTGAAAAAGGGTTGGGCATAAAATGGCGTTGGTTAGCAATAATTTTTGCTTGTTTTGCTGTTATATGTTCTTTTGCTACTGGAAATGCAATTCAATCTTTTACTTTATCTGATCAATTATATTCTGAAGTATCTCAAATTGTTGGAAATGATCATTTTCTTACAACAAAACATGCAATAACTGAATCTTATAATCTGTCAATTCAGCAAGTCATAAATGGAATATTTATTGCAGGCATAGCTGGTTTAGTTATTATTGGTGGAATTAAGCGTATTGGAAATGTTACATCGTACCTAGCGCCATTTATGGCTGCAATATATTTTATAGCAGCACTTTTTATTTTATTAGCAAATATTAATGAAGTACCTGCTAGTTTTGGAAAAATTTTATCTATGGCATTTAACCCACCTGCAGCTGTAGGTGGAGTTGCTGGTGGAACATTACTTGTAATAATGAACACTATGCTATGGGGTGTAAAACGAGGTCTTTATTCAAATGAAGCTGGCCAAGGTAGTGCTCCTATTGCACATTCTACGGCAAAGACAGAATATCCTGTCCGTGAAGGTGTTGTTGCTTTATTGGAACCTTTCATTGATACAATAATAATTTGCACACTGACTGGGTTAACAATTTTAGTAACTGGAACTTGGCATCATACTGAGTTTTATTTAACAAGAATTGATCCATCTTTTGGTGGTGAAATGCTTAATGGAAGCCTTTTGACCTCATTGGCATTTAAGAATGGATTAAGTTGGCTTTTTCCTTTTGGCGATAAGATTATCACATTAGGGGTTCTACTCTTTGCTATATCAACTGTAATTAGCTGGTCATTTTATGGAGATCGTGCTACAGAATATCTTTTTGGAGATACTGCTATACCTATATATAGATCTTTTTATATTTTATTTGTATTTATTGGGGCGATAGCAAGTCTAGAAGCTATTTGGGCTTTTGGTGATGCAGCTTTAGGCTTCATGACATTTCCTAATTTAATTTCAATAATTCTCTTATCTGGTGTTCTTAAAAAAATGACTAAAGAATATTTTGAGTTAGAACATAAGGTCTATAAATAAAAGCCTTTATATTTCTCTCCGTCAAGATTACTATTTATGAAAAAAGAATTAGCTAGCTTTGCGGAAAATGTCGCATTATCTGCTGGAAAAATTATTCTTGAATCAATAAATAATATAGAAGTCGATTTTAAAGGCAAAACTGACCTGATTACCAATATTGATCTTGAATCCGAAAGATCCATAATTGATAAAATTATTAATTCATATCCCTCTCATAATATATTATCTGAAGAGCATGGATTAACAAATAATAATTCTGATTATTTATGGGTTATTGATCCTTTAGATGGAACAACAAATTTTGTTCACAACTATCCATCTTATGGAGTTTCTATAGGATTGCTATATAAAAACAATCCTGAAATAGGAGTGGTACTTGAATTACCTTCAAAAAACTTATACTCTGCAATAAAAGGTTCTGGAGCATACAAAAATGGTCAAAAAATAAGTGTTTCTAAAGTCCCGAAATTAAC
>CACHMU010000041.1 GCA_902581045.1 uncultured Fidelibacterota bacterium
GTTTCATTTGAAATAAAATTTGGTTTTGCAGATAAATGTTTTATGTATTTTATATCTTTTTTGGAAAAAATAATTGAAGGTAATGATATTTTTTCATAGTGTGATTTTTCAGAAATTCTTGACATTATAATTGAATCCCAAATATTCTTTATTTCATCTACATTAATCAAACTATTATTTGTGGGAATAAACAAAGAGTTCATATCTAAATTACTTAATTGTTCACGATTATAACCTTTGGAATCACCTGCTTGAGCAATAAGTTCTAAAGCTAGACTAATATTTTTAGTGTATTCAAATTTAAACTTTTCTCTTAATTGTGTAGCCTTTTTTGAAAATTCTAAAAGCTCTTTACCATTAAAACCAAATTTATTTTTTAAACAAATAGTATCTAGTTTATCGGCAAAATCTTTTTGAAAAAATTTCTTATTCTTAGAAATATTATATTTTGTTTTTTTATTAAATGAATCATTTATTATATAACCATGAAATTTTTCATATGGTAATGATGTAATATCATAAGTACCTGGGCGAAGATGACCATATATACCTAGAAAAGAATTTAAATCCATTCTATTACTATTTAATTTATTCAAATCATCCTTCATTTCAGTGACAATAGTAGGAAAAGAGGCCCAAAAATTATTAATTAAATTTATATCAATATGATTTTTATTTTCAGCGCTGAGGATCATTCTTCTACCAATAAACGCCATTCTTGCCGCTCTACAAAATTGTTTTATACCCAGTGTATTAACATCTTGTAGAAGTTCTTTAGCCATATTAAGAGCAACTTTAAAATCATATTCTTTACCAATATCTATATTAATTTTATCTCGGTTATGCGTTAAATTCTTTAAAGCAATTTCATCTTCATTGAAAATCTTATTTGAATTGATAATTATATCATTGGTTAATTTGAACAATTCATCCTTTAATAATACGATCTCCATTTTAGTGAATCCGTTATTTACCAATTCATAAGAATTGAAATCAAAGGAGAAGTCAAGACAGTTATGAATAATTTCAAACTCAATTTTATCATGTAGCTCTGGGTTCACGCTTAATTTTTTATAATAAAATTTTAATAATTTCATTCTTAATTTATCTGGTATACCATTTGGAAGAAGTGAATAAAGCGAAAATGGTATATTGATATATGGCTTACCTGCTATCATTATCATTAATTCTTTTTCCAATGAGGTATATCCCATTTTAATTAATGATTCATTCCAATTAGATTTCATAATCAAATTATTAAATATTGAAAAATCCAAATAATTAGGTCTGTCTCCAATTAATTCCGATGGATTCCAAAATGCCATATCGCTAAAAGAAAATATAGTATTTAATTTTTCCATGGATTTATGATTCTGATCTAACTGGTCATCAATTTTCTGAATAATTCGAAAAATTTTTTCATCAGAATTTTTATTATATTTCAAATTTGCTGCCAAGGGTCGTATTTGAAAAATTATAATTTCGTTATTTTTTTTAATCCCAAATTCTATATCAAGTGCAAGGCCCGATAAAAGAGATTCAATCTCCTTCACAGCTGCAATCAATTTTGACCATTTTTTAGGTATTGTTAATTTGTCTGACCTAAGTATTTCAACTCTTTTTCCTCCTAGCCCAGATGTTACCAAATCTGTTTTACCATATTCATCATCAAAATTTATCATATAGTATGGAGTGTTTTTTCCCAGGTTTCTGGTGAAAATCACTCCACTAATTTTGACTGATTCAGTTTGTTTTTGTATTAATACTTGATCTTGCTTATTCTTATCAGCTTTATTTCCATATGATTCAATTACAGAATTAATTGCATTTTTAAGTGAGATGCTATCTGTTGCGTTAATATCTAAAAAACTTTTAAAAGCCCCAGCATAAGATTGGTTAATTGAGTCTTCAATAAGAGCTGAGCTTCTTACAATAATTTTTTCATCTAGAAACTGTGCCCTTATACTATCAAGAATTTTATTCGCATTAGTTTGCCATTGCTTAATCGTAAAAATAAATAATTTTTCAATGTTTGACTTTGTTAATAAAGGAGTAAATTTTCTTAAAGTTTCTCCTTTTGTCAAAATATTACTATCAAAATGATTAAGGTTTCCCAACAAAATTGAATTTGACGATTTTTTGGAACGACGATCTTTATTTTGTTCATAATTATTAAATGATTTAATTATTTTTTCTCTTGATAAGCTAGGATAATATTTAGGTCGTATAACCTTACCTTTAATTGATTTTATATAGCCTACACCTGGCATCTGTCCCCACTCTTGATGGCCTTGAAATAAAATTATTTTTGCATCTGGGAATCTTTTATGGATTTTTTTTAGATTATCTGTTGGATCCATGGACTCTTGCTTAACCACCTCATCTACGACTTTTATACTTTCAATAACAGCTTTTCTCTCTTTATAATTTGATATATTTAAAGCTTGCCATTCCTCTGCTATTTGATCAGTTATAACTCCAGTGATATGATAATCAGAATTTGATCTTGCTTGTTGCAAAAGATTAAGATGACCATAATGGAATAGATCACCAATCATATAAGTGTATGCGACTTTTTTAATCTTCATAGATATTAATATATTAAATTAGTAGTGTTAGTTTTTTTTGTTGAAGACAATAGTAGAATAATACAAATAACTTATAACTAAAGAAATTGGTAATAAAAATTGATAGAGTATTATTTGATCTATAACAAAATAATAATAGTGGACTACTAAATAAAAACTAATCAACGTAAAAAAATAGCTGAATAATTGAGATAAGAATGATTAATAAAAAACTCTAAAAATTTTTACCATAAAATTTGAGTTTAGTCTTTTTTATCCCTATATGATTTTTTATTTAAATACTCCTCAAGGCTAGTAAAAAGATTTACAAATCCATTTTTCTCATCAGAACTTATTGAATCTCTTTTCCAATGATTGCTTGATGACTTAAAATACGGATTAAGGTATTTTTTATAGGCTTCTTTGATTTCATTCCTATCTGGAGATTTCTCAGTTAATTTATTTTTCAAAAGTGATGGTAGGTTTTCTATATGATCAATTCTCGTTACGCTCGGAAAATGCTCATAGTTTTTCCTCCCAAAAATTAATACTGGCTTGCCAAGCAAAGCT
>CACHMU010000042.1 GCA_902581045.1 uncultured Fidelibacterota bacterium
TTGAAGACCATTCCCTAACAATTGACGGTTCGGACATTACTTCTTTTGAAGCTCCTTATGATTTAGTTAAAACAATGCGGGCATCTTTTTATGTGATGGGTCCGCTTTTGGGGCGTTTTGGTGAGGCTCGAGTATCATTACCTGGAGGATGTGCTTGGGGACCAAGACCAGTAGATTACCATTTAAGAGGTTTTGAGAAGTTAGGAGCTAAGATTACTCTTAAAGATGGATATATAATGGCTAAGGCAAAAAAGTTGAAGGGTGCTGATATAAACTTTGAGATTGCTTCTGTAGGTGCAACTGCAAATATAGCTATGGCTGCTGTTTTAGCTGAAGGTACAACGAGGATAATTAACGCAGCTGCAGAGCCACATATTGTTCAGCTATGTGAAACTTTGAATTCAATGGGTGCTGAAATTGAAGGCATTGGTTCAAATAACCTTATAATTCATGGAGTTAATAGTCTTAATAATTTTGAAGTCTCTATCATCTCTGATATGATCGAAGCTGGTACATTTTTAATGGCTGGGGCATCCCTTGGAGATATCACAATAGATAAGGTAGATCCTTCTCATTTATCCATCGTTTTAGATAAACTAAACCAAGCTGGTTGTGAATTGTCATTAACAAAAGATTCAATTACAATTAAAAAATGTGAAAATATTAAACCAGTTGATATGTCAACAGATGTACACCCTGGTTTTCCTACTGATCTTCAGGCTCAGTGGATTGCTCTAATGTCAATAGCAAATGGGGCTAGTAAGATAACTGATAATATATATCATGATCGTTTTTCCCATGTACCAGAGCTGAATCGTCTTGGAGCGGAGATCACAACGGACAAAAATTCAGCCTTTGTTAAAGGTGTTAATCAATTAAGAGGTGCTCAAGTTATGTCTACAGATATAAGAGCCAGTGCTTCATTGGTGATTGCGGGGCTTATTGCAAAAGGAAGAACAGATATTAGTAGGATATATCATATCGACAGAGGATATGAATGTATTGAGGAGAAATTCCAATCACTAGGTGCTAAAATCTATAGGGAAAAAGAATAAATAAAATAATGGGAATCATTTGAGAATTCTATTTAAAATAAGTGCTTCGTCGGGAAAGGATTCATTATGCGAATCGTAATAATTGGTGCTGGTGAAGTTGGATTTCACGTTGCCAAATCTTTAAGCCAAGATGACCATGACATTACTGTCATGGACATAAGTGCTTCAAAATGTAAAAGAGCAAGTGAAAACTTAGACGTTATAGTTGTTGAAGGTAATGGCGCAAGCCCGCGTAATTTATCAAGCGCTAATGTTCAAGAAGCAGATTATGTACTTTGCCTAACTCGAGTTGATGAAGTTAACCTTATTGCATCTCAGCAAGCTCATGAGCTAGGAGCAAAAAAAATTGTAGCTAGGCTACGCAATCAACAATACACAACTAAAGATTCAATCATTAAACCTGAAAAGTTTGGAATTGATTTGGTTATCCATCCAGAGAAAGAAGCTTCTAGTGAGATTGTTCAGTTAATTCGCCATTCTTATGCAACTCAATCAACAGAATTCGAGGATGGAAGAATGCAAATGATTGGTCTCAGGCTTGATGAGGATTCTCCAATTGTTGGAAAAACTGTCAGAGAAATTTGTGAAGCTGAGCGTGATTTTAAATTTGGTATTATTACAGTGGTGAGAGATGGTGAATCTCATGTTCCTTGGTCTGATTTTGAATTTGATAAATCAGATACTGCATATTTTATTGTTAAAACTGAGCGTCTTGACTCATTAATGTATTTTCTTGGAAAAGAGACTACTCCAACAAAATCAATAGTAATTCTTGGAGGAAGTAAGATAGGCAGAAGTATAGCCGGAATGCTGGAAAATGAGATTAGTGTTCGAATGATTGATAATAGAAGAGATAAAGCTGAATGGTTAGCAAATAATTTGAAAGAAACAATGATTTTAAATGGTGATGGTACAGATGTTGAATTATTAAAAGCTGAAAATATTGGAGAAGCTGATAGCTTTATTGCAGCAACAGAAAATGAACAAACTAATCTGTTGTCTGGAATGCTTGCACGACACCTAGGAGTTAAACAAGTTGTTATTCATGTTAGCACAACGGAGTATATGCCAATAGTAAATGAAATTGGATTTGGTACAGTTATAAGTAAAAATATGTCAACCGTAAATGCTATACTTAGATTAATATCAAGCGATCTAACTGAAAAATCTGTTACAACCTTTGATGAAATTGATGTTGATGTTGTTGAGTTTAGTCCAGAGTCTGGAAGCAAAGTAACTAAGTATCCATTAGAAGAAATAAAATTTCCAGAGGATAGTATCGTTGGTGTAATTAATCATAATGGTGATTTATCAATAGCACGTGGGGCTACTCAATTGACCGATGAAGACACTGCTCTGGTTTTTACAAAGTCTAAAGCATTGCCAAAATTAAAACAGCTCTTTGAGGCTTGATTGAACGTAAAAACTATTGTTAACATTCTCTCAGCAATGTTGGTTATTACTGGACTATCAATGCTTATTCCCACAGTTATTTCTTGGTCATTTTCAGAGCCCGATCTATCTGGTCACTTACAATCAATGATAATTTGCATAGTTGTTGGTATACCATTTTGGCTGATAACAAGGAGGAGCCGCGCATTAAATAGTAAGGATGGATTTGCGATCGTTTCATTTGCTTGGCTAATTGTTGCATTCGCAGGCTCATTGCCATTCTATCTTAGTGGAACTATCCCAAATTTCACTGATGCTTGGTTTGAAGCAATGTCTGGAGTCACAACAACTGGCGCTACAATTATTGGGAATCCAACTACATTGCCCAATTTACCTAATGGTATTGAAAGTATGCCCCATGGAATACTTTTTTGGAGGTCATTTCTTCAATGGATAGGCGGTATGGGTATTATTGTATTCACTATTGCTATTTTACCATTGCTAGGAGTTGGAGGGGTTCAGCTTTTTAAGGCAGAAGTCCCTGGACCTGTAGCAGATAAAATTAGGCCTAGAGTTAAAGAAACAGCAAAAATATTATGGATGGTATATGTAGGATTTACTTTTCTGCAATTTTTAC
>CACHMU010000043.1 GCA_902581045.1 uncultured Fidelibacterota bacterium
ATACATTTATCACTACCTATCCAAATATTCCCATTAGGACCAACATTAAGAGTAGTTAAATCAGTATCTATTAATCCATTATCTCTTGTGAAAACTTTGTATTCTTTTGAGTTAGGGTTATATGAAGCTAATCCCCCACCGGTAGCAAAAAAAATTTGATTTTCAAAAGCTCGTATGTCCCTAACATCTAATGATGATGTTACTGAACGTATTTCTCCTATCCGAGCTTGAGAAAAGATTGCTCCAGTCAATAACAAAAATATTATTTTTTTCATTATATTTTAAACGGTGCTGGGATAAAACATACAATAAAAATCAATAAGCATATGTATCCAATTCGTTTATCTGTATCAGATAATGGTATATGAATATCTTGAATTGGCGGATGTTTTACAGATCGCATAAGTATTAATAATAACAAACCCCAGATAAGCCAATTAATGGAAAGAAAGCTTAACGGAATCAAAAATATAAATGCTATTTGTCCAATTAGACGCTGTTTTTTACCTAACATTGCATATGCTACGTGTCCTCCGTCCAATTGACCTATGGGTAAGAGATTTAACATAGTAACTAATAAACCAATCCAACCTGCAAAAGCTATAGGATGAAGCATAATATCTTGTGTATCCATTAATTTTGGATGTGTAATCCAAGTAAGAATTTTCATAAGAATTGAATCACCTAAAATTAAAGCTCCTTGAATATTACTTTTCTCAACAACATCTGATAATAATAAACCTATAATTAGTGCAGGAACTGCAATAACAAAGCCAGCTATAGGTCCAGCAGCTCCAATTTGCAGAAGAGCATCCTTTCTATATATAGGTGACTTGATCTTGATAAATGCACCAAATGTCCCTATAAGGAAAAGAAATGGAGGTGCCGGTATAAAGTAAGGTAGTGTAGCATCTACTTTGTGTTTCTGAGCATAATAATAATGCCCAAATTCATGTGTACCTAGTATAAACATTAAAGTAAATGAAAAAGGAATACCCTTAAGAAGCTCTAACGGATTTTCCAAAACTTTTGCACCTTCCATAAGTGCTCCAGCTAACAGAGTAGTAAAAACCGTTAAGAAAAATAATACCAGGTGAATCCTTGGAATTGTTGGAATTCTTAATATTACTTTATCATCAATTTGGCTATTAGTCATAATTAAATAAAATTAATTATTGATTTTTCGTTCAGCAGATCTCTTTTGTTTATCTTTCAGTAATTCATGCATTCCTCTACTCTGCATATCTAAAGTTATTTGATTAATCCAGAACTTAGTTTGGTCAACATAATCATTAATTATTTTCTTAGGGATTTGTTCTGCATGCATATGAACAATGATAATTGCTGATACAACAGGAACATAACTCATAAGATTATCTTGATAAAATTGATCTAACTGACGAATTGTTTCTCGTGTTGTCATATAATCAACTCTATCACCATAAATACTATCTGCAAAAGCTTGCTTTTCACCCCAGGCTTTTAAATAATAATATAATCTACCATCAAGGACACCATTTAGATATGCTGATTTGATTCTATATGCAGATTCAGTATCAACATCAGCACGATTTGAAATCTGCTTCCAATCCGATCCATCCCAAAGTAACTTATTTTGTTTCTCAATAATCTGACAAAACAATAAACTTGATAAAATAATAGTTAATAATATTTTCTTCATCGTATATAAACTGTTTTAATATTTACGAATTCTAATATACCATAAGAAGATAGTTCATTTCCATAGCCAGATTCCTTAACACCACCAAATGGCAATCTAGGGTCAGAACGTACAAAATCATTCACAAATCCAGCACCAGCATCTAATTCATAACTGGCAATTTTTTTCCCTTTTTCAATATCACTAGTAAAAACTGCAGATCCCAAACCAAAAGATGTCTGGTTAGCTAATGATATTGCATGTAGTTCGTCTTTTGCTGAAATGATACATAAAACTGGTCCGAAAATCTCTTCATCAAACACTGGCATACCTGGCTTCACATCAGTTAAAATCATGATTGGATGATAGGCCGATTCTTTATTTTCAGGTATTGAGCTTTCATATATCAATTTTGCTCCTTTTTTTATACTATTTGATACCTGTTTTATTAAATTATCTCTTGAAGAAATATCTACCATAGGTCCAACTGTAGAATCTTTTAAAAATGGATCACCTACATTTTGTTTTTTCATTTTTTTAATGATGTTTTTTTCAAACTCAGATTTAATTGTTTGATCAATAATAAACCTTTTTGCCGATATACAACTTTGACCAGAATTTAAAAGCCTTCCTGAAGAACATGCATCTATAGCTAAATCTAAATCTGCATCTTTTAAAACTAAATAAGCATCACTTCCTCCTAGCTCTAGAACGGTTTTTTTTAATAAAGAACCAGCCTTTTTAGCCACAGATTTACCTGCAGATGTACTACCAGTAAGAGAAATAGCTTTCACATTAGGGTTTTCAATAATCTTGTCTACCTTTGATGAATCAATTGTTAAGTTTTTGAAAACATTCAATGGGAATCCAACTTCAAGAAATAATCCTTCAATAGCATCTGCACAACCTTGAACATTAGATGAATGCTTTAAGAGGACTACATTCCCAGCAATCATTGTAGGTACTGCAAATCTAAACACTTGCCAAAAAGGAAAATTCCAAGGCATTACTCCAAAAATAATACCCAGGGGCTGAAAAGATATATAGCTTTCAGAAGCTTCCGTATCAATTAATTTATTCTTTAAAAAATCTTCTCCATTTTCCGCATAATAATCACAAACCCATGCACATTTTTCTATTTCCGCTATACCTTGAGATAAAGGTTTTCCCATTTCAAGTGCCATTAAATGGGATAATTCATCCTTACGAATTAGCATTGCATCTTTCAGGTTATTAAAATATTGACAACGTTCTTTTATTGGAAA
>CACHMU010000044.1 GCA_902581045.1 uncultured Fidelibacterota bacterium
ATAGCACTCGAGGAATAATTAAAACCTTTACAATATCGGATGATGGCGCTACGATCACGCAGAAAGACACTGAATATCTTCTTGGCTCTGCAACCAATGGAGATGCCAAAATGCAATACAATTCTCTGGTGAAAGTAGATGATAACACCGTAGCGGTTGCGTTTGAAGGTGCAAGCGGCCATGGCTATATTGCCGCAACCAATGTAAATGCTTCTACTGGTGAGATCACTGGTGCCGGCGCCAATAAATATACAGCACTACTCAAGCATGATGGCGTTCAGGGCAAACATAATTCACTTGTGAAAATGGGAAGTGGGAAATATGTGCTGGCCTATTCTGGTGCTAGTAACGATGGATATTTACAATCCTTTACGATCGCAGATGATGGGCTTAGTATATCAGAGATTGCATCTTTAGAGCACGATAATGCGGATTCATATCATAATCAGCTATTACCCCTCGGTGATGAGGCCTTACTCCTTTCCTATCAAGGCGTTGATAGTGATGGGTTTATTAAATCTTTCAGTATTGATGCCAATGGTGGACAGATCACGCAAGTTGAGGTCAAGGAGCATGAAACAAGTTATGGAGGAATACAGAGTCTCGTTGATCTGGATGGAAATACATTCGTTCTTTCTTATCAAGGAGCAGGTTATGATGGCTTCATCAAAACCTTTAACGTGCGTGCAGCGGATCAAAGTGCTCCAGCGATCATCTCTTCAAGTATAGCAGCAGACAACAGTACGATTTCTATTACCTTCAATGAGGATACCTATGCAGTTTCAAACGGTACAGGTGCCCTGGAAACAACAGATTTTGCCTTAAGTATATCCGGTGGATTTGCAACTCTCACAAGTGCTACCCCAACAAGCATATCACTAAGTGGTAAGACATATACACTGGGCATCGGGCTTGCTTCTCCTGGAAGTGGCGCTGAAACGATCACTGTAAGTCCAGTTGCTAATTCAATTTTTGACCTTGCAGGTAACGCATCAGCAACCAGTCAAAACAACAACGCCAAAACCACAATCGATAAGCTTGGACCACCGATCACGGGTGTTGTTGTCGCTAATGATAATAGCACAGCAGCAGTTACATTTGCTGAAGCTGCCTACCCGTCTGCTGCAAATAGTGGAAATTTAGTAGCAGCGGATTTCAAATTATTTATAACCGGTGGCGTTGCAACACTTTCTACCTCTACCCCATCCAGTATATCTAAAAGCGGAAATGTATATACCTTAGGGATCCCATTAAATGGCACACCAAGCGGATCAGAAGTTTTGAAAGTAGAACCGGTGGAAAATTCAATCTATGATGCCTTGGACAATATTTCATCAACAACTCAGAATAACAATACCGCTAACTTAAAAGATAAACTCCCACCCACTGTAGCCAGTGTGGCGGTTGCGAATAACAACGCAACGGTAGCTGTCACCATGTCTGAGGCAGTTTTTAAAGCAAATAATGGTAGTGGTGATCTCGAAAAAACAGACTTTTCATTTACAATGAGTGGTGGTGCAGCGTCACTTGCCAATGCTGCGCCAACTAGTATATCCAAAAGTGGCAATGTCTATACATTAGGTGTTAGTATAACAGGAACGCCAAATGGAGCTGAAGTCATTTCAGCCATCCCTGTAGAAAATTCGATCTATGATGCAGTTGGGAATGTTGCTATATCTAACCAAGCAAGTAATACCGCCAACTTGAACGATAAAGCAGTTCCTCTGATCTCATCGATCGAGCTTGCGAATAATAATGGTACTATGGCTGTAACAATCAACGAGCCAGTATTTAGTAAAAACGATGGTTCTGGAGATCTTGACTCGTTGGATTTTGTCTTTTCTATTACAGGTTCAGGTGCAACCTTGTCTCAGGTTAATCCAACTACTGTATCTAAAAATGGAAATGTATATACACTAGGAATTGGTATTAATGGAACGCCGAATGGTGCGGAAACCATTAAAGTGGTACCAGCTGCAAATTCCATCTATGATGGATCTGGAAACGTGGCTGCAACCTCACAGAATAATAATACAAAAGCATTGAATGATAAACTCGCCCCAACGATCACAGGCATAGCTACTGCAGCAGATAATAGTACCGCAACGGTTACTTTTACTGAGACAGTTTTTAAAACAAGTACTGGAAATGGAAACCTAGAAGTATCAGATTTCAAACTATCTATATCAAACGGCACAGCTACATTAAAGAGTGAGACACCTACCAGTATAGCTAAGAATGGAAATACTTACACATTAGGGCTAGACTTAAATGGGACAGGAACTGGACTTGAAGTATTAGAGATCATACCTAAGGAAAGTTCAATCTACGATAATGCTGGAAATGTAGCAGCAACAACTCAATCTGCAAATACAACAACATTAAAAGATCTGGCTGGACCTTTGGTAAAAACGATCACACCAAAAGCAGATAATACAGCGATCATTGTAACCTTTGATGAGGAAGTATTTACAAAAAGTGATGGTTCAGGGGCCCTTGATACCTCAGATGTGACCCTAACTTTAGCTGGTGGAAATGCGAAATTGAAAAATCCCAAACCAACTAGTTTTGTAAAAAATAGTAATGTGTATACACTTGGTATCGATCTTGAAGGGAAAGTAAATGGATTTGAGATAATCACAGTACAGATCCAATATAATGCGGTGTATGACTCCTTAGGAAATGTTGCAAGTCCATTGCAGGCAGTCAATACTGTTCAGCTGATCGATCAAACAGCGCCAACCTTTGCTGCTTTAGTGATGGCGTCAGATAATAGTGCAATTAATGTTAGTTTTAGTAATCCGGTCTACAAAGCATCTGATGGAACGGGTGCTCTTGAATTAGCTGACTTTATCCTTTCACTTTCTGGTGGAGTTGCTACCTT
>CACHMU010000045.1 GCA_902581045.1 uncultured Fidelibacterota bacterium
TTCGTATATTAACTCAATGAAAAAATCATATTTTATAGAAACATATGGCTGTCAGATGAATGTAGCTGATTCAGAATTGATCTCTGGATTGCTTTCAAATAATGGATATAAAAAAACAAAAAATATTTATCAAGCTGACATTATATTTGTAAATACTTGCGCAATTAGGGAGCATGCCGAGGATAAAGTTCACTCTAGACTGGGTTTTTATAATAAAATAAAGGAAAATAGACCAAATACAATTATAGGTGTCTTGGGATGTATGGCGCAAAATCTAAAGGATGATATTCTAGAGTCTAAGCCTTATGTTGACATTGTTCTTGGTCCAGATTCATACCGAAATATTTTAAATATGATAAATTCTAGAGATACAGAAAAATCAGAATTGATGGATACACAATTATCTAGATTTGAAGTATATGAGGATATCTTTCCTAGTAGAAATAATGGTGTGAATGCATGGATTCCTATAATGCGTGGTTGTGATAAATTTTGCACATTTTGCGTTGTTCCATTTACTCGAGGTCGTGAACGTTCTCGAAGTATTGAATCTATAGTTGAGGAGGCTCGTAATGCTGTTAATGATGGTTTTTTAGAAATAACCCTTCTTGGACAAAATGTAAATTCATATAATCACAATAAACGTAGATTTGAAGAATTATTAGATTCAATTGCACGGATTGATGGTTTAAAACGAATTAGATATACATCTCCACATCCAAAGGATATGTCTCAAAATGTTCTTGATGTAATGTCAAAATATGAGAATATTTGTAATTATGTTCATTTGCCATTACAGGCTGGCAATAACAAAATTTTAAAAAGAATGAATAGAACATATACAAAGGAAGATTTTTTCAATTTAGTAAATAAAATTCGTGAATCTTTACCAAAAGTGGGAATTTCAACTGATATTATTGTAGGTTTCCCAGGAGAAACAGAATCTGAATTTCAGGAAACTTTAAATGCGATGGAAAAAATAAAGTTTGATTCAGCATATACTTTTAAATATTCTTCACGTCCTGGTACTAAAGCAGCAGAATTTGGAGATCATGTGAAGGAATTTGAAAAACAGCGAAGATTAGAAGAAGTCCTTGAAATGCAAAGAAAACATACATTGTATCATAATAAAAAATATATTGGAAATATTGAAATGGTTTTAGTTGAAAAAGAAAGTAAAAAGTCAAAAAAACAATGGGCAGGGAGAACTGATTCAAACAAATGGGTTGTTTTTGACAAATCTAATGTAAATATAGGAGATATTATTCCTGTTACAATTAGCAAGGTAAAGGGAATTACACTACATGGTAAAGTAGTTAATCTTCAAGAAATGGAGGCAGCATAATGAAGTTAGTAAAAATTTTTGGTGGACTATTAATTATGATTTTAGTGCTATTCTTTTTAATGCAAAATACAAGTTTGGTTGATGTGAATCTTATTTTTAAAGAATTTTCTGAGGTGCCAGTTGCGGTAGTTATGTTGGGATCTCTTGCAGTTGGTATTATAATCGGATATGGGTCAGCTATTACAAATATTTTATCTAGTAAAAATGAATTACGTACTTTAAAAAATAAAAATCGCCATTTGTCAGATGAATTGAATGATTTACGTAATGTAACAATAGATGAGGAAATCTCTAATACTGAGGATGGAGACGAATAATATTGATTTATATTATTGGAAGCATTATTGTACTAGTTGGTACAGTTTTTCTTTTCTATTACTTCAAACCTCAAAAGAAGGAGAGAATCGAGTCAATTTATACTAAGGCATTAAATGCAATGATTCGAGGTGATAGTCGGATAGCCTTAACTCATTTGAGAGATGTTGTCAAACAAGATACTGATCATATAGATGCATACTTACAAATGGGAAATATATTGCGTCGTGAAGAGAATCCACTTGCAGCTAAAAAGATACATCAATCTCTAATGGTTAGGCCAAACCTTAGTAAACAAATTCTTTTAGATATTCATATGGCGCTTGCATTAGACTTTGAATTGCTTGGTGACTTAACTAAGGCACAGAACGAAGCTGAGCTAGTTTTAAAAATTGATAAAAAAAATCTTTGGGCAAATGAGTTTTTATTATCAGTTTTTGAAAAACAAAAAAAATGGGATAAAGCAGCTATAGTTTCAAAAACTGTTCAACGGATTAAACAACATAAAGATAATCAGCAGGTTGCGAAGTTTTTAGTTTTCCAAGGAATGGATAAAATAGATAAAGGTCAAGAATCTGAAGCTCTATCTATTTTTAATAAAGCTGTAAAAATAGCTCCAGATTATGGATTGTCTTATTTAAGGCTTGGAGATTATTATTCAGATAAGAGAGATTTAACAAAAGCAATTGAGAATTGGGAAAAATTTGCTATTTATGATCCGAAAAATAGTCATAAAGTTTATTCAAAAATCGAATCCGCACTTTTTGATTTAGGCAGATTTAGCGAAGTAGAAAAATTTTATGAAAGAATTTTGGATAATGAACCCTTAAACCTTACTGCATTAGCAAAACTAGCAAATGTTTTGGAAGAAAAAGGAGATCATAGGGATGCTTTAAATCTTGTCGATGAAGCATTATCTAAAAACGATTTGTCTGTTCATGCTCATTTAATGAAAC
>CACHMU010000046.1 GCA_902581045.1 uncultured Fidelibacterota bacterium
CAATTCTTGCTCCATTAATTATACTTGCTGTAATTGATGCCATTGTGCCTTCAATTCTTTGATTTATTGGAAGATTTAAAGTCTCTCCAATAAATGATTTTCTAGATGGGCCAACCAATACTGGGAATCCCATTGCACAAATTTGCGGCAATTTTCTAATAATTTCAAAGTTATGTTCGATCTTCTTTCCAAAGCCCAATCCAGGGTCTAAAATGATGTTACTAGTATCAATACCTGCTGATTTAGCAGTAGAAATCTGTTTTCTAAAAAAGCTCAAAATCTCTTTAATTAAATTATTATAATTAGGATTTCGCTGCATGCTTTTAGGCCTTCCTTTTATATGCATTAGAATAAACGGAGCATTATGTTTTGCAAGTAGTTTAGGCATCTTATTATCAAATGTTAAGCCAGAAATGTCATTTACGATATTAGCACCTGCGTTTAATGCAGCTTCAACTATTATGGATTTATAACTATCAATTGAAATAACGCAGTTTGAAGTTGATCTTATTTTTTCAATAATTGGAATAGTACGATCTAGTTCTTTATCTATTGATATAGGATCAGATCCGGGTCGAGTAGATTCTCCTCCAATGTCAATGATATGGGCTCCCTCATTAATCATTTTTAGGCAATGAGACAATGCTTTATCTGGATCATTAAAGAATCCACCATCACTAAATGAATCTGGAGTTAAATTTAAAACACCCATTATGAGTGTCCTTGAGGGTGATTTAAGCCACGAATTAAATTGAGAAAAATTCATTTAATAATTATTCAATTCGTAAATCTTATTATATTTTTTGGTAATTAGGTTTTGGCTGGATCTTGCTTTTTATTTTTTGTTGATGGATTTTTCTTTTTTAAAGAACCATTCGTAGAACGAGATATTTTCTTACCTTCCATCAAAGAAATAACTTCATCGCCATCTATCGTTTCATATTTTAACAATGCTTTAGCTAAATTATGTAATTGATCAATATTATTCTTTAAAATCTCATCTGCTTTTGATTGAGCTTTTCTAACAATTTTAACTACTTCTTCATCAATCATTCTTGCTGTTACCTCAGAATAATCTCTATGACTTTGTATTTCACGGCCAAGAAAAATTTCTTCATTCTTTTTACCAAAAGTCATTGGTCCTAATGTATCGCTCATTCCCCATTCACAAACCATTTTTCTAGCAATTTTCGTTGCCTGTTCAATGTCATTGCCAGCACCTGTTGTTAATTCATTAAAAATCAGTTCTTCTGCTGCACGTCCACCCATAAGAATCGCTAAACGTCCTTCAATATAATCTCTAGCATAGCCATGTTTTTCATCTATAGGTAACTGCATAGTAACACCTAGGGCTTGACCTCTAGGGATAATTGTAACTTTATGAACTGGGTCAGCACCTTTTGTCCTTGCTGCAACTAAAGTATGGCCAGCTTCATGATATGCGGTTGTTTTCTTTTCATCATCAGACAAAATAACACTTTTCCTTTGAACGCCCATCATAACTTTATCTTTTGCTTCTTCAAAGTCTAGCATATCTACAGAACGTTTTTTCTTTCTAGCAGCCAATAATGCAGCTTCATTTACAATATTTTCAAGATCCGCACCAACCATTCCAGGTGTTCCTTTTGCAATTGCTTCAAGGTCTATTTTACGTTTATTCATCAATATTTTTTTTGTGTGAACTTTTAAAATACCTAATCTTCCATTTAAATCAGGAACATCTACTACTACTTGACGATCAAAGCGACCTGGTCTAAGTAACGCTGAGTCTAATACATCTGGACGATTTGTTGCTGCCATAAGAATAATATCTTCATTTGACTCAAATCCATCCATTTCAACTAGTAAAGCATTTAATGTTTGTTCTCTTTCATCATGGCCGCCACCAAGGCCAGCTCCACGCTGACGACCTACTGCATCTAATTCATCAATAAAAATTATACAAGGTTGATTTTGCTTACCTTGTTCAAAGAGGTCTCTGACTCTAGAAGCTCCAACGCCAACAAACATTTCTACAAAATCTGCGCCACTTAAACTAAAAAAGCAACATTAGCTTCTCCTGCAACTGCACGTGCAAGCAAAGTTTTTCCTGTGCCTGGTGGCCCAACTAATAAAACTCCTCTAGGAATTTTGGCTCCAAGCTTTTGATAACGCTTTGGTCTTTTTAAAAAATCAACTATTTCACTTAATTCTTCTTTTGCCTCAACACATCCAGCGACATGACTAAAATCAACTTTTGGCATATCAGATGTCCAAACCTTTGCCTTACTTTTACCAAAATTAAAAATCGATTTCATTCCACCCCCACCACCTTGCATTCTTCTCATCAAAAATATCCAAAATGCAAGTATCGCAATCCATGGAAGCATATTTAACATATATCCTGTCCAATCAATCGATTTTTGCTTAAATGAATAATCTACATCATACTTATCCCATTCATTCATTACATCTCGATCAACAAATGGGAGTTTTAAACGAAATTTTACAACATTATTATTTAGACCTCTAGAAGACATTACAGTTTGAGGCTCAGATAGTTCACCATGAAAAACTTCATCAATTATTCTTGCTTTCATTATCAGACCTCTATTTAAGAAAG
>CACHMU010000047.1 GCA_902581045.1 uncultured Fidelibacterota bacterium
AAAATTTTTGTTAAAATGGGATGGCTAAAATGGTGTTAGACAGTCAGGGCCTAAATCAAATCTTAAATGAATTAAATAAAAATGCACTTTGATAAAGTGCATTTTTATTTTTGTAGGGGATTTACACTAAAATGAAAACTATTGAAAAAATTATAGAATTACAAAAAATTGATTCTGAGTTACAAGAAATTGCTGAGTTATTAGGAGATCTTCCTATAAAAGTAGAAAAATTAAAGGAAGAAGAATTATCATTAACTAAATCTATTAATAGTGGGAAAACCCGATTAAAAGAGCTAGAGCTGAATTCAAGTAAGTTAGAAAATCAGATTAAAGATATAAATTCAAAAATTGAAAAGCATAAAGATCAGCTTTTTCTTGTCACAAATAATAAACAATATGATGCCTTGCAGCTTGAGATTGATCATTTAAAAGCTGAATTAGATCAACTTGAAATAAAGTCTTTGGAGTATTTAGAGGAAAAAGAACAACTCATAGAAAAAGTTAAATCAGAAGAGGAAAACTTAGGGTCGCTTAGTAATGATTTAGTTGAAAGACGGACTAAACTAGAGAAGCTTATGCATGAATCTTCCGATAAGAAAACAAAATTAGAATCTGATAGAAACAATCAAATTATTAAAATTGACCAATCAATTTTAAGCCAATATGAACGCATCCAAAGCGCTCGTGGCGGTATTTCCGTTGTCCAAGTAAATAGTTCAGCTTGTGGTGGTTGTGGAGCATTTATACCACCACAAATTGTATCAGAGGTTAGATTAGGAGAAAATACCCAGACTTGTGATAGCTGTAGTAGGTTTCTTTTTTGGGATTCAGAGTAGTTATATATAAAATTTTTTGTAATTTATATTGTTAATTTGAAATAGAGTCAATCGGATAATTGCTCTTGGTCTCGCTTTGTGCGCAACTAAGAGAGGAAAGTCCGAGCACTGCAGGGCAGGATGCCACATAATCAGTGGAATTAGTTTTACTAATATGGAAAGTGCAACAGAAAATATACCGCTTCATTTTTTGAAGTAAGGGTGAAATGGTGGTGTTAGAGACCACCAGGCTTTAATGAAAATTAAGGTGCTTGTAAACCCCATCCAGTGCAAGATCAAGTAAACTCTTAAATGTTGCCCGCATTATTTGAAGAGCGGGTTGATCGCATGATTTATCTAGCGATAGATAAACCAGATGAATGATTATCAATTACAGAACTCGGCTTATAGATTGGCTCTATTTATTTTTTAAAGAGATATAAAAAAAGTGCATAAAAGTAGAATCATTGGAATGGGATTTTCTGTTCCTGGAAATATTATTAAAAATAATGATTTAGTTCAATTAATGGAAACATCAGATGATTGGATCCAATCAAGGTCAGGAATAAAAGAAAGAAGATGGGCTGATAAAAATACGACAACCTTTGATTTAGCACATGAAGCTTCTTTAAAAGCTATTTCCAAATCTGGTATTCGCAGTAATGATATTGACATGATAATTCTTGGTACTCTTTCTTCTGATTATTTTTTCCCTGGAGTAAGTGCTCAGCTTCAGGAAAGTTTAGAATTAAATAATGTTGGCGCTTTCGATATCAAAGCGGCATGTTCTGCCTTTATATATAGTCTGTCAATTGCAGATCAATATATTAAAACTGGAATGGCTAAGACTGTACTTGTTGTAGGCGCTGAGACACAAACAAAGTTAATTGAAAAATCTACAAGAGGTAGGGATATTGCAGTTTTATTTGGTGATGGGGCAGGAGCAGCAATCCTTCAAAGAAGTGATAATCAAAGTGAAATATTATCTACACATATTCATTGTGAAGGGAAAAACATTAAAAATCTTTGGATGGAAGCACCTGGTACTAGTCCTGGGAGTTGGTTTGAAGAAAATAAATTTAATTCAGAACGTTTTACACCATATATGAATGGTCGCGAAGTTTTTCGCAATGCAGTAAAAAGATTTCCTGAGGTGATTAATGAAGCATTAGAGTTTAATAATTTATCAATTGATGACATTAAGCTTATTATACCACATCAAGCTAATTATCGAATCAGTATGGCTGTTGCTGAGAAAATGGGCGTTAATGCTAGTATGGTTTATAGTAATATCCATAAATATGGAAATACAACTGCCGCTTCAATCCCAATTGCTCTAACAGAAGCATTGGAAGAAGGACTAATAATGAAAAATGATTATGTGATTTTGGCTGCTTTTGGCGCCGGGTATACATGGGCTTCAGCAGCAATTCGTTGGTAGTCAATGATTAAAAATCCAAAGAAACCCTCATTAATTAAACAAATAACTTTTGTTTCTAGGGAATATTGGAAGCAAATCACTGTATTTATTTTAATGGTTCTCATTCTATCATTATTTTTTCCTAGAGGCAAAACGCTTTTGTATTCTTATCAACTCAATGATATTGCACAAGAAGAAGTAGTTGCACCTT
>CACHMU010000048.1 GCA_902581045.1 uncultured Fidelibacterota bacterium
AGAGTTGATTGTTCAAGTTTGCCACTACTTGATAAGGAATCAGATAGAATTGTTCCAGTAGATTGGGAAGTTGGACGAAAAGATCTATTTAATGTACGTATGAAAGTAGTGGGGCAGGATAGAAAAGGTCTAGTTAAAGATATGACCGAAACTATTTCGAAATTAAATGTTAATATGACTTCTGTTGATATAAAAGTGAAGGATACCGTTGCTACTGCAATATTTATTATTCAAGTAAAAAATTTAAAAGAATTTGATCGTATTGTTCGTAATGTTTCAAAAGTTAAGAGCATTGATTCAGTTGAACGAACTAAAAATTAATCTTAAAAATTTAATTTAGTATTTTGGGCAGATTACTTGCCATTGATTATGGGAATAAAAGAGTGGGGTTAGCTATCTCAGACCCAACACAAATTATTGCTAAGCCTTATAAAACTGTTGCTTATTCAGATAATGAAAATTTATTGACTCAGATAAGAACGATTATCTCAAACAAAAAAATAGAGAAAATCATTTTAGGGTTGCCATTAAATATGAAAGGTAATAAAAGCCATCAAACTAACCTGACAATTGAATTTTGTGATTTTTTAAAAGAGAATTGTAATATCCCTATCCTAATGTATGATGAGAGATTGAGTAGTGTAAGTGCAAAAAAATCTTTAGTTCTTCAAGGCGTTAAAACTGGCTATAATAAGGCTAGAATTGATGAAACTGCTGCGGCCATATTTTTACAACAATACCTAGATCAAAACCGATGAAAATCAAAAACATATCTTTTACCTCAATCCAATTAGTGGTTTTTTCTGGTATTTTAACTGGATTATCATATCCGCCAATTCCTGGATTTACTATTTGGTTCGCATTTATTCCTATTATTCATATATGGATAACACAAAAACCAAAAGAATCATTTAAATTAACGTTTCTATATGGAATTGTTTCAAATCTAATTGCTTTTTATTGGATAGGACTAAATTCAGGCGCATCACTTTTAGCAGTTATTTTGTCACTTTTAGGCGCAGTTCTTTATTTATCGTTGTTTTGTGGAAGTTTAGGCTTTTCAGTATCTTGGATGGAAAATAAGCAAAGAGGTTTAGGATTAGTTGCTATCCCTTTTATATGGGTTTCAATGGAGTTCCTGAGAAGTTTTGGACCTTTAGGTTTTCCTTGGGCTAATTTAGCTATTACTCAAACCAAATTTTTACCTCTTGTTCAAATAATTGATTTTACCGGATCTGAAGGCGTCGGTTTTATTATAATGATATTTAATGCTTTTTTATATAAAATTCTATTTTCCAATTCTATAAATAAAAAAAACATAATAGTACTTATGATGATTATTTTGATTCCTGTTTTATATGGTACTATCAGGATTAATTATTTAAATAATCAGAATTGGGATTACAGAAATATATCAGCAATACAACCCAATATTGACCCAAATCAAAAATGGGACCCCTCATTTAGAAAAACCTTATATGGTATAATGGATTCATTAAACATCGAAGCATATAATTTGAATCCTGATCTTGTTCTTTGGCCTGAAGCAGCATTGCCAGCTTATGTTAGAGTTTCATCTATAAAAAATAAATATCAAAAAAAAGTATATGAATCATCTATACCACTCCTTATGGGAACCGTAGATTTTTCACGAGATTCAATAGGTAGAAATGTATACAATGGGTCAATATTTTTTGGTTTAGACGGTATTAAAATGTACCATAAAATATTTTTAGTACCTTTTGCGGAATATATTCCTCTATCAGATAAAATCAATATTCTTAAAAAATTGAATTTTGGCCAAGCAAACTTTACTCATGGTTCAGATTATGCTACTTTTCCTCTTGATTCAATTTATTTTAGCAATATGATTTGTTATGAATCTAGTCATCCAAAGATAGCAAAGGGCTTTATTGATAAAGGAGCTCGTTTTCTTACTATTCAGGCTAATGATGCATGGCTTAGAAATTCATCTGGCGTTAGACAACATTTTGAATTAGCCAAATTAAGGTCGATAGAATTAAGAACAGGTATTGTAAGAAGTGCAAATACCGGGATATCAGGTATAATTGATCCAATTGGAAATACAAATGAAAGAATAGGCTTTAATAAGCAGTCGGTTTTTCAT